>JACDAG010000238.1 GCA_013695565.1 Bradyrhizobium sp. | reverse complement strand
GACGTCGACGGCATGGTCCATCTGTCCGATCTCGACTGGAAGCTTCCGGGCGAGCAGGTGATCGACAACTTCAAGAAGGGCGACATGGTCAAGGCCGTGGTGCTCGATGTCGATGTCGAGAAGGAGCGCATCTCGCTCGGCGTCAAGCAGATCGAAGGCGACCCCTTCGCCGAGCCGGGCGACGTCAAGAAGGGCGCGGTCGTGACCTGCGAAGTGCTCGAAGTGAAGGAAGCCGGTATCGAGGTGAAGATCTCGGGCACCGATTTCACCACCTTCATCAAGCGGTCGGAACTGGCCCGCGATCGCAACGATCAGCGCGCCGAGCGTTTCGCCGTCGGCGAGAAGGTCGATGCCCGCGTGATCCAGTTCGACAAGAAGGCCCGCAAGGTGCAGGTCTCGATCAAGGCGCTGGAAGTTGCCGAAGAGAAGGAAGCCATCGCGCAGTACGGCTCCTCCGATTCGGGAGCGACGCTGGGCGACATCCTCGGCACCGCGCTCAAGAACCGCGACAAGTAAGCGTCAGCTTTCCTGTCAGCAAAGATCAGGCCCCGGTTTCGACCGGGGCCTTTTCTTGTCTCAATCGCTGTTGTCGTCCCTGCGAACGCAGGGACCCATACCGCGTGATTTCTCGATGAGGCAGTGTGGGAGACGTTCTTTCCAACAACAAAATCCTGTGGCTATGGGTCCCTGCTTTCGCAGGGACGACGGCAACAGGGCCTTGCTTTCTTCATATTGCATCGCAATTGATGTAATTGGATAAGGCGCTGGTGACGCTGCGGATGCAAAACGCACCGATGATTTCAGGAGAATTTCGATGTCGCTCGATTCGGACGTGATCGTCGATCGCCGCAGGATTCGCCGCAAGCTGACGTTCTGGCGCGTGGTGGCGGCGGTGGTCGTCCTGGCCGCGGTGGTGTCCGTCGGCGTGCTTGCGACACCGACGGGGCGCGAGTCGCTGACCTCGTCGGGCTCGATCGCCCGGGTCAATATCGAGGGCCTGATTCGCAGCGACCAGCAACGCGTCGAGGCACTGGAGCGGCTGGAGAAATCGTCGGCCGCCGCCGTCATCGTGCACATCAATTCGCCGGGCGGCACCACTGCGGGCTCCGAACAGCTTTACGATGCGCTGGTGCGGCTGAAGGCCAAGAAGCCGCTGGTGGTGGTGGTCGAGGGGCTGGCCGCTTCGGGCGGCTACATCGGCGCGCTGGCGTCCGATCACATCATTGCCCAGCAGAGCTCATTGGTCGGGTCGATCGGCGTGCTGTTTCAATTCCCGAATTTCACCGAGTTGATGAAGACCGTCGGCGTCAAGGTCGAGGAAGTGAAATCCTCGCCGCTGAAGGCCGCGCCCAACGGCTTTGAGCCGACCAGCCCGGAGGCTCGGGCCGCGCTGGATGCGCTGGTGAAGGATTCCTACGCCTGGTTCCGCGGCCTCGTGAAGGAGCGGCGCGGCATGGATGACGCGCTGATCGAAAAAGTCGCGGACGGCCGCGTCTTCACCGGCCGCCAGGCGGTCGAGCTGAAGCTGATCGATCAGCTCGGTGACGAGAAAACCGCGGTCGCATGGCTGGTTGCCGAGAAGAAGATCAAGAGCGACCTGCCGGTGCGCGATTTCAAGCTCAGCCCGCGGTTCGGCGACATGACCTTCCTGCGGGCGGCAGCGTCCATCACCCTCGATGCGCTCGGCCTGACGGCCATCGCGCGCCAAATCGAGCAGGCCGGCGTCGCCGGGGCCGTCGACCAGCTGGCGCTCGACGGAATGCTGGCCCTGTGGCGCCCTGCGGCGTCCAATTGAGCCGCACAGGCGTGGTCTGGCAGGGTTCTCCCGCAATGCGGGTAATGTGACAAACCCCTTCCGGGCCATTTGTCACGTCATTTCGCGTCACCCAAAATTGATTTAGCGTCTTGACAGTTCAAGGCATTTTCACGGAAATGGAAGTCCGCACGACAGTGGACCCCAGTCTCGATGATCAAATCCGAACTCGTTCAGCGCATCGCCGAGCACAACCCGCATCTCTACCAGCGGGATGTGGAGAACATTGTGAACGCGATTCTCGATGAGATCGTCGCTGCCCTGGCGCGCGGCGACCGTGTCGAGCTCCGCGGTTTCGGCGCTTTCTCGGTCAAGCATCGTCCGGCACGCGCAGGACGCAATCCACGCACCGGCGCGCATGTGCCGGTCGATCAGAAGAGCGTCCCGTTCTTCAAGACGGGCAAGGAAATGCGTGAGCGGCTGAACCGCGACGGCGGTTCGCCTGAAGCCGGCGCGTAAGCAACAGCGTTCTGACGATCGGTAGCCGTGTTGCGGGACCTGCGCCCGCCGATATGAGTTGCTTCGAGAGTCCGCACTGCGAGAGATGGTCATGCGAAAATTCTTCTCGGCGCTGGTCGTCATTCCCTTAGGGATCCTCTTCGTCGTCTTCGCGGTCGCCAACCGTCATTCGGTGACGGTGTCGTTCGACCCGTCCAATTCCGTCAATCCATCGCTCGCAGTGTCGATGCCGCTGTTCGTCGTGATCATTGTCGTGGCGATTTTGGGCGTGGCGGCGGGTGGCTCGGCAACCTGGTTCCGCCAGCGCCGCTGGCGCCGTGCCTCGCGCCAGCACGAGGCCGACGCCCGCCGGGCCCGGGCGGAAATAGCCAATTTGCGTGCCGCCGCGGTGGTTTCCCGGGGCGGATTGCCGCAGCTTGCGGCACCGCCGCAGCGAGGCATTTACGGGGCCGCCGGGCGAGACAAGCAGGGCGCGACGTTGTAGAACCCGCCCAATCAGCTCCGTTCCAACCGCACTTCGCGGCTTAAAATCCGCATCCGAGAGACCATGTCCCTGCTCGTCAAAATCTGCGGCCTGTCCACGTGCGAGACGCTCGACACAGCGCTTGGGGCCGGCGCGGATATGGTGGGATTCGTGTTCTTTCCCCCGTCACCGCGGCACATCAGCCTTGAGACCGCGCGGGAACTCGGCAAGCAGGCCAAGGGCCGCGCCCTCAAGGTCGCGCTCACGGTCGATGCCGACGATGCGACGCTGGAAAATATCGCCGAAACCCTGCGACCGGACCTGCTGCAATTGCACGGCAAGGAGACCACTGCGCGGCTGCGCAGCATCAAGGCGAAATTCGGCCTGCCGCTGATGAAGGTGCTGCCGGTGGAGACCGCGGCCGATCTGGTGCCGCTCGCCGGCTATGCCGACGCGGCCGACCGCATCCTGTTCGATGCCCGTGCGCCCAAGGGCGCCACCCGTCCCGGCGGCCTCGGCGAGGTGTTCGACTGGCACTTGCTGGAAAACCTCAACCTCAAACTGCCTTTCATGGTCTCGGGTGGGCTCAACCCCGCCAACATCGCCGAGGCCGCTCGCGTCACCCGCGCCGGCGGCGTCGATGTGTCCTCGGGCGTCGAGCGTTCGCCCGGGGTCAAGGATCCCGAGTTGATACTCGAATTTATTCGCGCTGCGCGCGCCGTCGACTTTACTTCACCTCTCCCCGTTTACGGGGAGAGGTCGG
>JACDAG010000523.1 GCA_013695565.1 Bradyrhizobium sp. | reverse complement strand
TCGTATCCGCCAATCTTTTGCGAATGTCGCAGCGCAATCTGGCTCGGTTTTGCGCGTTCTTGGCGTAACTCATTGGAAAGACTCGGAGAGATGTGTAGATGCCCTAGTGCGTTCGCAGGGACGACGACAAACCGCGTGTCGCTCAGGCGTTCTTCAGCGCGACGCGGAATTCGGCTTCGGTCTTGGCCTTGACCTCATCGAGCGTGACGCCATCGGCGAGCTCGATCAGCGCCATGCCGTCCTTGCCGTGCTTGTCGATGGTGAACACCGCCAGATCCGTCACCACCATGTCGACGACCTTCTCGCCGGTCAGCGGCAGATTGCAGGTCTTCAGGAGTTTCGGGCCGTCCTTGGCGGAATGCTCCATCACGACGACGACGCGCTTGACGCCGGCGACGAGGTCCATCGCGCCGCCCATGCCCTTCACCATCTTGCCGGGGATCATCCAGTTGGCGAGATCGCCGTTCTGCGCCACCTGCATCGCGCCGAGGATCGACAGATCGATATGCCCGCCGCGCACCATGCCGAAGGATTCCGCCGAGGAGAAATAGCTGGTGTCAGGCAGTTCGCTCACCGTCTGCTTGCCGGCGTTGATGAGGTCGGCGTCTTCCTCGCCCTCATAGGGGAATGGGCCCATGCCGAGCATGCCGTTCTCGCTCTGCAGGCTGACGTCGATGCCGTCGGGGATGAAGTTCGAGACCAGCGTCGGGATGCCGATGCCGAGATTGACGTAATAACCGTCGCGCAACTCTTTGGCGGCGCGGGCGGCCATCTGTTCACGGGTCCAGGCCATAGAGTGTCTCCTGTCTAAAAATATTTGCTGTTCGTCATTGCGAGGAGCGAAGCGACGAAGCAATCCAGACTTGTTTCTTCGTCCCTGGATTGCTTCGCTGCGCTCGCAATGACGGCGATTCTGATTTCACGCCGCGGGGCGCGGACGGGTGTTGTGGAACTCGATCCGCTTCTTGCCGGTGCCGACGTCGATGATGCGTTTGACGAAAATGCCTGGGGTGTGGATGTGATCGGGATCGATCTCGCCGGCCGGCACCAGATGCTCGACCTCGGCGATGGTGACCTTGGCCGCCGTTGCCATCATCGGGTTAAAATTGCGCGCGGTCTTGCGATAGACCAGGTTTCCGGCGGTATCGCCCTTCCAGGCGTGGACGATGGCGAGGTCGGCGAACAGGCCGCGCTCCATGATGTATCTCTCGCCGTCGAATTCCTTCACTTCCTTGCCCTCGGCGATCAGCGTGCCGACGCCGGTCTTGGTGTAGAAGGCCGGGATACCGGCGCCGCCGGCGCGGATGCGCTCGGCCAGCGTGCCCTGCGGATTGAATTCGAGTTCCAGTTCGCCGGCGAGATATTGCTGGGCGAACAGCTTGTTCTCGCCGACATAGGACGAGATCATCTTCTTGATCTGCCGCGTCTCCAGGAGGCGGCTAAGGCCGATGCCGTCGACGCCGGCATTGTTGGAAATCACGGTCAGGTTCTTGACGCCGGACTCGCGAATCGCGTCCGACAGGGTCTCGGCGATACCGCAAAGACCAAAACCACCCGACATGATCATCATGCCGTCCTTGAGAACGCCATCGAGTGCCGATTTGGCGTCGGGGTAAACCTTTTTCATAGCGATATGACCTGATGGAGGAAGCGGCTTAAGGCCGGCATTATCAGGGATTATTAGGCGAAATCTTCGCACTGCGTCAATGCGCGCACATTTGGACAACCGGACGCGGTCCACAGCGACAGGATGGCCTTGAAAGCGTCAAGAAAACCCTTCAAGTTGTGTGGGTTGGCATGGGCCTACCAATGCACCGCCGCCCTGAGCAACCAAAACCTTCGACTTAAACCCGATCCGGATATGTCATTGACGATGGCCCAAGGAATGAAACGCCTGGGGATGCCGGTAGCGGCGTTTCTCGGTCTGGCTTTGGTTGGCCTGATCGGCACCTCCTGGTTCCTGAACCGGGATTCCCTGCGCCTTGCGGTCGAAGCGCAAATCCGCGCCGTCACCGGGCTCGATCTCGTCGTCAGCGGCGCGATCGACGTCTCGGTATTTCCCGGCAGCTATGTCAGCTTCCACGATGTCCGGCTGAAGGGTGGCGGCACCGTCGATCCCGCGCTGCAGGTCGACGTGCTGACCGCGAATTTGCGCTTGCTGCCGCTGTTGCTGCGGCGGTTCGAGATCGCCGACGTGATGATGCTGCGGCCGCATATCCGCGTCGTCCGCGACGGCAATGGCGAGAGCAACTGGACACCGTTCGTCGAGACCATCGCGCGCGCCATGAAGCCGGGCGCCGAGAATCAAGTGTCGTTCTCGGAGATCCGGATCCAGGACGGCATGCTCGATTATGAGGACGCGACCAACCATGTCACCGAAATGCTCGGCGATATCGACCTGTCGCTGGCCTGGCCTTCGATCTCGCGTTCGTTCGCCGCCACCGGGCAATTCGACTGGCGCGGCGAGCGCGTCGACGGCTCGGTCAGCGCCAGCGATTTCGTCGCGGTCTTGTCCGGCGATCGCTCCGGTCTGAAGGCGCGGCTCGCCAGTGCGCCCCTGAAGCTGGCATTCGACGGCACGCTCGCCAACCGCACGAGCACGATGATGGAAGGCACGGTCACGGTCGACAGCCTGTCCTTGCGCAACGCGCTGCGCTGGATGGGGCAGGCACCGCCTGCCGGCGGCGGCTTCGGCC
>JACDAG010000236.1 GCA_013695565.1 Bradyrhizobium sp. | reverse complement strand
GCTTGATTCCCGCAGCCTTGATCAACTCGATATTGGCCGCGATCTCGCGCTTGAGCAGCGCATCCATTTCGCCCGGCGTCATCGGCATCGGCTCGATGGCCAGTTTTTTCAGGCCCTCTTGCGTCACCGGATCGGCCAGCACTTTGGTGCCCGCCGCATGCAGTTTGTCGACGATGTCGCGCGGCGTCTTCGACGGCACCAGCACGCCGAACCAGATCGCGCTGTCGGCATCCTTCAACCCGACGTCGACCGGCGTCGGCACGTCAGGCAGTTCGGCGGCGCGCTTGGCCGTCGATACCACGAGCGCGCGCACCTGGCCCTGCTGGATCAACGGCAATGCAGTGGCGAGCGGACAGAAATAGAAATCGATCCGGCCGCCAAGGATATCGGCGATCACTTCGCCACCGCCGCGATAGGGAACATGCGTGGCCTCAAAGCCGGCAGCGAACCGGAATTTCTCGGAACTGATATGAACGGCACTGCCGATACCCACCGAGCCGTAGGAGATCGATCCCGGTTTCGCTTTGGCGTCCGCGATGAAATCCTGGATGGTTTTCCAGGCCCGCGCATTCGGCACGATCATCACATTGGCGGTGGAGCCGATCATCAGCACCGAGGCCAGGTCGCGCGCGGCATCGAACGCCAGATTGGGAAAGATCGCCGGCGCGATCGTCAATGCGTTGGAATTTGAAAGAATGCTGTAGCCGTCGGGATCGGCCTTCGCCACCAGGCCCGAACCGACCGTGCCACCGGCGCCGGCGCGGTTCTCGATCACGATCGGCTGGCCGAGCTCAACCGCCAGACGGTCGAACAGCAACCGCGGCACCACGTCGGCCGCACTGCCGGCACCAAAGGGAATGGTCGCCTTGATCATCCGTGTGGGCCAGGTTTCCGCATGGGCCGCGGAGGCAGCGAAAACGACCGAAAGGACGCAAATTGCGCGAATGGACTTGTTCATCAAAATGCTCCGGTATCATTACCAGAAGCGTAGCAAGAACCGTTCCATTATTGGAGGAATTGTCCGACCAGGGAGCGGACGGACTACTCCACCAGCGTGAACTGCAGCAGCAGATTGCGCTGGATCACCGAGAAATTATCGTCGGAGATCAGCGTCAGCACTGTATCGCCCTCAGGCGTGACATGGACGTCGATGCCTTCCAGATTGTCGATCTCGCTGCCGAGATCGGCGTTGAAGATCGTGGGGCCATCGATCACGGCGCCGGGCGCGAGGACTGCGAGCGCGATACGCCGGATCCGCACGCCGACACCGCCGAGCAGGGAAAATTTGCGCTCCAGCAGCAACAGATCACCCGACGGCAACAGCACCGCGTCGCTGACGTCGAAATTCTCGGTGCGGCGGACGCTGAACTGGCCGGGGCTCTTGCCACCGATCAGAAAGCCGATGATGTTGCCGCCGGCATCCAGCCCGCGTTCGGAGATCGCAATCAGCGTCCCCGCCAGCGGCTGGCCTTTCGGCACCATCACCAGCGCCTCGAGCCCCTTGTTGAACGGCAGCTTGCGCGCCGCCGGCGGCAGCGGCACCACCTCCCCGAGCGCGCGCGTAAAACCCTTGGCGAAATCGAATCGCAAGATCTGGTTGACGCGTTCGATGCCGACATAGACGTAGGAACCATCGAGCGCGATCGACTCGGTATCGAACCAGCCGCGCGCGGTGATCGGCTTGCCGTCGGCGCCCAGCATCGGCGATGCCTCGACATCGTCGAGGCCGGTCATGTCGCGGCCCTTGTAGACGATGCGGCCGGTAAACCAGCCGCCCTTGTCGCTGATGGCAATGAAGCGCTCGCCCTTGGCGTCGACCCGCAGGCCCGACAGTCCGCCGAAGCCGCGAAACCGCGACGTGAGAATCAGCCCGCTGCGATACTCCAGCGAGCCGAACCGCACATGCGAGCGGTCGCGGGTATCGAACGACGGCAGCGGCCGGGCATTGACCTCGATCGAAACCGGAGCCGTGACCGAATATTCGTCCGGGACTGTCGGCTTCGGTGGCTTCTGAACGGCCGTCTGCGCCTGCGCGATGGCGGGCAGCGCGGCCGCCGAAAGCCCCGCCGCTGCAGTCTTCAGAAAGCGGCGGCGGCTGAAGGTAGCGCGCATACTCTCAGGAATGCAAACGGCGCGGCCGTCGGGTCGTACTCGGCGCAGCGCCGCTGGTCTCGCTGAAGAGTTCGGCGAGCTTTTCGGTGATCGCGCCGCCGAGTTCCTCGGCATCGACGATGGTCACCGCGCGGCGATAATAGCGCGTGACATCGTGACCGATGCCGATCGCGATCAGTTCGACCGGCGAACGGGTCTCGATCTCTTCGATGATATGGCGCAGATGCCGCTCGAGGTAATTGCCGGGATTGACCGACAGCGTGGAATCGTCGACCGGCGCACCGTCGGAAATCATCATCAGGATCTTGCGCTGCTCGGAACGGCCCAACAGCCGCTTGTGCGCCCAGTCCAGCGCTTCGCCGTCGATGTTTTCCTTCAGCAGCCCCTCGCGCATCATCAGCCCGAGATTTTTCCGCGCGCGGCGCCACGGCGCGTCTGCGGACTTGTAGATGATGTGGCGCAGATCGTTCAGGCGGCCCGGATTGGCCGGCTTGCCGGCGGCGAGCCACGCCTCACGGGATTGCCCGCCCTTCCAGGCGCGCGTGGTGAAGCCGAGGATCTCGACCTTGACACCGCAACGCTCCAGCGTGCGCGCCAGAATATCCGCGCAGGTCGCCGCTACCGTAATGGGCCGGCCGCGCATCGAACCGGAATTGTCGAGAAGCAGTGTCACCACGGTGTCGCGGAAGGTCGCTTCCTTCTCGTGCATGAACGAGAGCGGATGATGGGGATCGGTGACCACGCGCGACAGCCGCGCCGGATCGAGGATGCCTTCCTCGAGATCGAATTCCCAGGCGCGGTTCTGCTGCGCCATCAAGCGGCGCTGCAGCCGGTTGGCGAGGCGCGCGACGATGCCCTGCAGATGCGCGAGTTGCTTGTCGAGATAGCTGCGCAGCCGTTCCAGCTCATCATGGTCGCAGAGATCTTCCGCCGCGATGACCTCGTCGAATTTCGGCGCAAAGGCGTGATATTCCGGCCCGCGCGGTTCGTTGGCGCCGCGCGAATTCGGCCGTGTCGCCTCGCCCGGCGTTTCGTCGTCGCCGAGTTCGCCGTCATCGAACGTATCTGACGTGGAGGCCTGCGCGCTCTCCATCGCGCTCTCCGACATTTCGTCGGTCGAGGCCTGCGCCTGATCGGCGCTCATTTCCTGCGCGGCGTCAGAGTCGGGTGAACCTTCGGCGCCGGACTGATCGTTCTCGCCGTCCTGGTTCTCCTCGTTCTCATCATCATCGGCATCGGCGTTGCGGTCGTCGCCGAGATCGAGCGCCGATAAAAGGTCATGAACGAGGTCGCCGAATTTGGCCTGGTCCTCGGTGACGCGGCTCAACTGGTCGAGCCGGGCGCCGATCTTGTCTTCCAGCACCGGACGCCAGAGATCGACCACTTTCTTTGCCGCCGCAGGCGGTGCGAGCCCGGTCAGGCGCTCGCGCACCAGCATCGCCAGCGCATCCGACAGCGGTGCATCGGCGCGATCGGTGATTTCATCGAACTTGCCGCGATGGAAATGATCGTCGAGCATCGCGGTTAGATTCTTCGCAACACCCGCCATCCGGCGCGAGCCGATAGCTTCGACGCGCGCCTGCTCGACCGCTTCGAACACGCCGCGCGCCTGCGGATTGCCCGGCATCAGCTTGCGGTGCACTTTCGGATCGTGGCAGGCGAGTTTCAGTGCGATGGAATCGGCGTGGCCGCGCACGATGGCGGCGTCGCGCCTGGTCATCTTGCGCGCGGGCTCCGGCAGCCGCGCCTTGCCGGGCGCCAGACCCGGACGCTCCGCGGCGAACGTCACTTCCAGCTCCGGCTTCTTGGCGATCGCGCGCAGGCACGAGGTGACCGCGCGCTTGAACGGCTCGGTCGGTG
>JACDAG010000225.1 GCA_013695565.1 Bradyrhizobium sp. | reverse complement strand
GGTTACCTGACCGGCTTGGCGGGCTCGATCACGCCGCCGCCCCGCCGGCGGCGAACGATCCAGATCGCAACCGCGATAACCAGCGCGCCTCCGAGCACGACCAGCACCCACAGATGCTTCGTGCCGTGGTGATGCGGCAGGCCGAAATATTCGTGCAGGGCCGAGATGGCCAGCACGCCCGGCAGCACATGTGCCAGCGCCCAGACCAGGATCGCCGGGATGTTGACGCTGTAGAACCGTAAGGGCGGCATGCCCAGGGCACCCGCGGTGATCGGCACGAAGGCGCGAATCGGCGGCACGAAGCGGGCGAAAAACACAGCAAGCGCGCCTCGACTATGGAAGAAGGCTTCGCTTTGCGCCACCACGCCTGGATAATTCCGCAGCGGCCAGACGTTGAGGATGTCGCGTTGCGAGCGATGGCCGATCCAGAACGCACTGCCATCGCCGACCAATGCCCCGGCGGTCGCCGCCGTCAGCACCGCCCAAAGCTTCAATTCGCCGCCGGGCACCAGTGCACTCAAGGCCAGGATGCTGGTCGAGCCCGGCACCAGCGACCCGACCACCGGAACCGCTTCCAGCAGGGCCGCCAGGAACAGCGTGAGATAAGCGAGCCAGGCATGGGCCGAAACAAACGCGATCAGGGGATCAAGGAATGAGGCCACAAAATTCCTGTTTCGGTGTGGTGGTTTGGGCGAGGCTATAGCGTTTTCCAGCGAAGTGGACCCGGTTCCCATCAAGAAAACACGTCAAAACAAAGAATCTAGAGCCCGTTTCGATTCAATCGAAACGGAAACGGCTCTAGACCTAACAACGCGCGTTTGGGTGGAAAGTGCCGCCCCGGGTGGGCACCGGCAGCCGGCCCGGCTTCGGGCAAAGTACGGCGTGATTCGCAGGGCAGCCCTTCAAAAATCGAGTTCAGCCCCTATCTCAATGAAAAGGCAACGGAACTTTGATTGCGCCGCGGGCTTCTGCCGGCCGTTGCTCTCTGCTAGGTTTGCGGCAACACCCATCCGTAGCCATTCAACAAATCTGGTTTCGGGAGCGCCCGGGACCTCGGAGGATTGATGACGACCGCCGCCATGCACAAAACTGTTGAGCCCGTCGGTTTGCCCGATATGAAGGTGTCGGTCCGACAGGTATTTGGAATCGATACCGATCTCGAAGTCCCTGCCTATTCCGAAGTTGATCCGCACGTTCCGGACGTCGATTCGGATTACCGTTTCGATCGTGCCACGACGCTCGCGATCCTGGCAGGTTTCGCCCACAACCGCCGCGTCATGGTCACCGGCTATCACGGCACCGGTAAATCGACCCACATCGAGCAAGTTGCGGCGCGGCTGAACTGGCCTTGCGTGCGCGTCAACCTCGACAGCCACATCAGCCGTATCGATCTGGTCGGCAAGGACTCCATCGTCGTGCGCGACGGCAAGCAGGTCACGGAATTCCGCGACGGCATTTTGCCATGGGCGTTGCAGCACAACATCGCGCTGGTGTTCGACGAATACGACGCCGGCCGTCCCGACGTGATGTTCGTGATCCAGCGCGTGCTGGAAGTCTCCGGCCGCCTGACGCTGCTCGACCAGAACAAGGTGATCAAGCCGCATCCGTCGTTCCGCCTGTTCTCGACCGCCAACACGGTCGGCCTCGGCGATACGTCGGGCCTCTATCACGGCACCCAGCAGATCAACCAGGGCCAGATGGACCGTTGGTCGATCGTCACCACGCTGAACTATCTGGCGCATGACGAGGAAGTCGAAATCGTGCTCGCGAAGGCGAAGCACTATCGCACGACGGAAGGCAGAGACATCGTCAACAAGATGGTGCGGCTCGCCGATCTCACCCGTAACGCGTTCGCCAACGGCGACCTCTCGACGGTGATGAGCCCGCGCACGGTGATCACCTGGGCCGAGAATGCCGATATCTTCTCCGACATCGGCTTCGCGTTCCGCCTCACCTTCCTCAACAAGTGCGACGAACTGGAGCGGCCGCTGGTGGCTGAATTCTATCAGCGCTGCTTCAACGCGGAGCTGGCGGAATCTTCCGTTAACGTCGCGCTCAGCTAGCCCGTGCCGTCCATCTCCGTCGAGCGCACCATTGGAAAAACCAAGAAGGCGGTGCTCGGCGGACTTCTCGGCTACAACAACGAGAAGATGGGCAAGCAGAAATACAAGCGCCTCGCGATCTCGTTGCGCGAAGGCGACAGGATTGTCGGTGGGATTGTAGGCGAAGTCTGGACCACGGTGCTATTCATACAGTTGTTCTGGATGGAGCAGAAGCTTCGCGGCAAGGACAATGGGACGAAGTTGATCAAGGCGATTGAAGACGAAGCGAAGCGTTTTGGGGCCACGCGGTCCTGTCTCGATACGATGAGTTTTCAGGCGCCGGGTTTCTACCGCGCTTGCGGCTATGAGGAATTCGGTTCGATCGAAGGTTATCCTGAAGGCGTGACGCGCCATTGGTTCACGAAAGCGCTATGAGCACATCCAACTCCAAGTTCCGCACTGGTTCCAAGGAAGCGCCGACCGAACCGTTCAAACGCGCGGTGACGTCGTGCCTGCGCGCGATCGCGAAAGCGCCCGAACTCGAAGTGACGTTCGCGGCCGAACGCCCAGGTCTCGCGCCCGGCAAGGCGCGGTTGCCCGAACCGGCGCGGAAGATGACCAAGCGGGACGCGGCGATCGTGCGCGGCCATGCGGATTCGATTGCGCTGAAACTCGCCTGTCACGATCCAAAAGTGCACCGCAAGCTGATGCCGGGCAATCCGCAGGCGCGCGGCGTGTTCGAAGCGGTCGAGCAGGCGCGCGTCGAAGCTATCGGCT
>JACDAG010000219.1 GCA_013695565.1 Bradyrhizobium sp. | reverse complement strand
GTGGTACATGTTCGCCGTCTTCGTGATGTTCGGCGCCTCATATACCTTCAAGAAGAACGAGCACGTCCGCGTCGAAATCCTCTATCTGATGCTGTCCGAGCGCGGACAGATCTGGCTCGACATGATCGGCACGCTGTTCTTCCTGATCCCGTCCTGCCTGCTGCTCGCCTATCTGTCGTGGCCGTTCTTCATGCAATCCTACGTGGTCAGTGAAATCTCCAGCAATGCCGGCGGTCTGGTCCGCTGGCCGATCAAGGCCGTCGTTCCCTTCGGCTTCGTTTTACTGGCCTTGCAGGGCCTCTCCGAAGTGATCAAGCGCATCGCGGCGTTGAAGGGCTATGTCATGATCGACGCCAAATACGAGAGGCCGCTGCAATGATTACGCTGGAGACGATGCCGCCGCTGATGTTCGGCGGCCTGATTCTGGCCATGCTGATCGGCTTCCCGGTGGCTTTCACGCTGGCCGCGCTCGGACTGTCGTTCGGCTTCCTGTCGATTTATCTCGGCTTCTTCGACATGAACTTCCTGCAGGCCATTCCCGGCCGCATCTTCGGCAGCGTGCTTTCCAACGAATTGCTGCTTGCGATCCCGTTCTTCACCTTCATGGGCTCGATCCTGGAACGGTGCGGGCTTGCGGAAGACATGCTGGATTCGATGGGCCAGCTGTTCGGCCCGGTCCGCGGCGGCCTCGGCTATTCCGTCATCATCGTCGGCTTCATCCTCGGCGCGATCACTGGCACGGTGGCCGCGCAGGTCATCGCCATGGCGCTGATCTCGATGCCGGTGATGATGCGCTACGGCTATAATATTCGCTACATCACCGGCGTGCTCGCCGCGTCCGGCACCATCACCCAATTGGTGCCGCCCTCGCTGGTGCTGATCGTGATGGCCGACCAGCTCGGCAAGTCGGTCGGCGATATGTACCTCGGCGCCTGGGGGCCATCGGTGCTTCAGATCGCCCTGTTCGCCGGTTACACGTTCTTTCTCGGCCTCTTCAAGCCGGATCACGTCCCGCCGGTGCCAAAGGAAGCGCGCACCCTGACGGGCTGGGCGCTCTGGAAGAAGTGCCTGATGGGCATCATCCCCTCCGCCGTGCTGATTTTCGTGGTGCTGGGCACCATGATGCTCGGCCTGGCGACGCCGACCGAAGCCGGCGCGATGGGCGCTATCGGCGCCATCGTCCTCGCCGCAATCCACCACAAGGATCTGAGCAGCAAGGGGCACAAGATGCTCCTGCTCGGCATCGCCGCCACCGGTGTCGCTACGATCGTCGGAATGCTCATTGGTGAAGGCAAGGTGCTGAAGCTCACCTTCGCCGTGCTCTATCTCGCAGTCGTCTGGCTCTGTCTCGAAGCCGTCCGCATCCCGGACCTGCGCGACTTGATCAAGCAGGGCTACGAGTCGACGATGCGCCTCTCCACCATGGTGGTGTTCATCCTGATCGGCTCGACCTGCTTCTCGGTGGTGTTCCTCGGCGTTTCCGGCGGCGTCTGGCTCGAGCATCATCTGACCTCGCTCCCCGGCGGGGTCTGGGGCTTCCTGATCTTCATCAACCTCTTCATCTTCTTCCTGGCGTTCTTCCTCGACTTCTTCGAGATCGCCTTCATCATCCTGCCGATGGTGGCGCCGATCGCGCAGAAGGTGCTGGCGCCGGTGGTGGGGCCGGATGCGGCGCTGATCTGGTTCGGCGTCATGCTGTGCGTCAACATGCAGACCTCGTTCCTGCATCCGCCGTTCGGCTTTGCGCTGTTCTACCTGCGCGGCGTCGCGCCCAAGGAAGTGAAGAGCTCGGACATCTATTGGGGCGCCATTCCCTGGATCGGCCTGCAGGCGATCATGGTGGCGATCGTGATCGCGTTCCCGATCGTGGTGACCGCCCTGCTCGACAAGCCGCTCGATGTCGATCTCAGCAAGGTCAGGATCGAGGTGCCGCAGATCGACCTGCCACCACTTGATTTCGGCCAGCCTAAACAATAGCGCGACACTCCCAACGAAAAACCCCGGAGCTTTCGCTCCGGGGTTTTGTTTTGAGGTGTCTTCCGCTTCGCGCGAGAACGCGAGGGATCAGCCCTGCGGGTTGCGCGCCATGAAGCTGTCGTAGCCGAGCTCGGCGACCTGGAACCACTGGTATCCGTTGGTCTGGAAAGCGTTCAACGAATCCAGCACCTTCTTGAAGTTCGGATTGGTGGCCGACGTTTCGGCATACAATTCCTTGGTCGACTTCAGGCAGGCCTGCATGATCGGGGGTGAAAACGCGTGCAGCTTGGTGCCGCCCGCCAGCAGCTTTTTCAGCGACGGCGGATTGAGCATGTCGTACTTCGACATCATCCAGCTGTTGGCGGATTGTCCCGCGATCTCGATGACGCTTTGATAATGTTTCGGCAACCCGTTCCACTTTTCCAGATTGACGAGGCCGAGCAGCATCGGGCCGCCTTCCCACCAGCCGGGATAGTAATAATGCGGCGCGACCTTGTTAAAGCCGAGCTTCTCGTCGTCATAGGGGCCGACCCATTCCGCCGCGTCGATCGTGCCTTTTTCGAGCGCGGGATAGATATCGCCGCCGGCCAATTGCTGCGGCACCACGCCCAGTTTCTGCATCACGCGGCCGGCGAAGCCGCCGATGCGCATCTTGAGCCCCTTCAAATCGTCGACGGTGTTGATCTCCTTGCGGAACCAGCCACCCATCTGACAACCGGTGTTGCCGGCCAGAAACGACGTGACATTATAGCTCTTGTAGAACTCGTTGAGCAGTTCCCTGCCGCCACCTTGCATGTACCAGGCCTGGTTGATGCGCTGGTTGGGTCCGAACGGCACCGCCGTGCCGAACGCAAAGGTCGGATCCTTGCCGAAGTAATAGTAGGACGCGGTGTGTCCCATCTCGACGGTACCGTTTTGCACGGCATCGAGCACCTGCAGACCCGGAACGATTTCACCGGCGGCAAAGGTCTGGATCTGGATTTTGTTGTCGGTGGCTTCGGCGACCTGCTTGGCCATCACTTCGACCGCACCCCACAATGTGTCGAGCGATTTCGGCCAGCTTGCCGTCAGCCGCCATTTGATTTCTGGCATCGACTGCGCGATGGCCGGCGCGGCAAGCGTTGCGGCACCCGCCGTGGCAATACCCGTTACCTTCAGAAAATCCCTGCGTTTCATGAATCCTGCCCTCTGATGTGTGTGTCCGACAGCCTTCTTGCCGAGGCTTACGGCCAGCATGGAACAACCGGCTCCCGATTTCCATCCGGAAAAGCGTCGCACAACGCAAAAAGCCCGGCCTCCTCTCGGAGACCGGGCTTCGCCTTGGCGCCCCCATGCCACTTTGCATGGGGTTGTTTTCGCTGTTTTTGGATCAGCCGCGGGTGCGCGAGCGGATCATGAAGGTGTCGTTGGTGTACTCGGCAACCTGCCACCACAGATACTGGTCGGAGCGGTAGGCCTGCATCGCGTCGATCGACTTCTTGAAGTCGGCGTTCTTGCCGGAGAGTTCGCTCCACAGCTCGTTGGTCGCCTTCAGGCAGGCTTCGAGCACTTCATTGGTGAAGGGACGGAGCTGGGTGCCGCCGGCGACCAAACGCTTCAGCGCCGTCGGATTGAGCATGTCGTACCGCGCGGTCATCCAGGTGTTGGCGTGAGCCGCGGCATTGGCGAGGATCGCCTGGTAGTTCTTCGGCAGCGAATTCCACTTCTCCAGATTGGCGAAGGCGTGGACCATCGGGCCGCCTTCCCAGAAACCGGGGTAGTAGTAGAACTTCGCAACCTTCGCGAAGCCGAGCTTTTCGTCGTCATACGGACCGACCCACTCGGCAGCGTCGATGGTGCCTTTTTCGAGCGCCGGATAGATGTCGCCACCGGCGAGCTGCTGCGGCACGACGCCGACCTTCTGCAGAACCTGTCCGGCGATGCCGCCGATACGGAATTTGAGGCCGGAAAGATCGGCAACCGTCTTGATCTCCTTGCGGAACCAGCCGCCCATCTGCGTGCCGGTGTTGCCGCAAGGAAAACCGACCACACCGAACTTCTTGAAGAACTCGTTGCCGAGTTCCTCGCCGCCGCCCTGGTACCACCAGGAGTTCTGCATGCGCGCGTTGAGGCCGAACGGGACCGATGCGTAGATCGCAAAGGTCGGATCCTTGCCAACGTAATAATAGGAAACGGTGTGGCACATCTCGACGGTGTTGTTGGAGGTCGCGTCGAGCGCCTGCAGACCCGGAACCACTTCGCCGGCGGCGAAGACCTGGATCTGGAACTTGTTGTCGGTCATTTCAGCGACGTATTTCGACAGCTGCTCCGCGCCGCCGTAAATCGTGTCGAGCGACTTCGGGAAGCTCGACGTCAAGCGCCATTTGATTTCGGGCGAGGATTGCGCGATCGCCGGCGAGGCAACGGCCGTCGCGGCAGCACCGGCCGCTGAAACTTTCAAAAAATCACGACGCTTCATTCAGGCTTCTCCTTAAAGTCGGGGCGTTTCCCAATTTCCGCGAGCGATCCTCCGGCGAGGCGAATTCCACGTGATCCGGGGCGCTCTGGCGGGGCGCTTTAACACGGAAGTTGCCTAACGAAAACGCAACAAAGGCATGACAGCACTGATTAAACGAAAGTCGCAGGGAGCTGGAAAACGGGCCGAAAATACCGCCTCAGGCGGCCGCGGTGGCGCCCTGCAGCTGGTCGCGGACCTTGGTACCGATCGCGCGGTAAATGGCCGCGTGCGGGCCGTCCGGCTCGCTCGCAACCACCGGGTTACCGGAGTCCGAGGTGGTGCGAATCGACATGTGCAGCGGGATTTCGCCGAGGAACGGCACGCCCAGCCGCTCGGCCTCGTGCCGCGCGCCGCCATGGCCGAAAATGTCCGACCGGGTGCCGCACTCAGGGCATTGGAAATAGCTCATGTTCTCGACGATGCCGAGCACGGGCACGTTGACCTTCCTGAACATCGCAAGCCCGCGCCGCGCGTCGATCAGCGAGAGATCTTGCGGCGTCGAGATGATGACCGCGCCCTTCAGCGGCACATTCTGCGCCAGCGTGAGCTGCGCGTCGCCGGTGCCGGGCGGCATGTCGACGACGAGAATGTCGAGCGTGCCCCAGGCCACGTCGCGCAGCATCTGGGTGATCGCCGACATCACCATCGGCCCGCGCCAGATCATCGCGGTTTCTTCCTCGACCAGGAAGCCGATCGACATGATGGACAGACCGAAGCGTTCGATCGGGATCATCTTGCGGTCGTCGTTCAATTTCGGCTTTTCGTGAATGCCGGTCAGGCGCGGCACCGAGGGCCCGTAAATGTCGGCATCCAGCAGGCCGACGCGCAGGCCGAGATCGCGCAGGCCAAGCGCAAGATTGAGCGCGGTGGTCGATTTGCCGACGCCGCCCTTGCCTGACGCCACCGCGATCACGGCGGCGACGCCGGGGATTTCAGCCTGCTTGGACATCGGCGATGCCGGGCTTTGCGGCGGCTTGTGCGCCGACACCGGCTGAACGCCGTGCGCGTGGCGATGCTGGTGTGGCGCCGGCGGAGCGGCTGGAGCCGCACCTACCTTACGCTCGGCTGTCAGCGCGATCATCGCCACGCTGACGCCGGGAATGGCGCGCACGGCAGCTTCGGCCTGCGCGCGCACGCTTTCCCACGCACGGGCTTCCGCGGCGTCGACATTGATGGAGAAGAACACCTTGCCGTCCGCGGCCGTGATCGCCGACAGCACATTGGCATTGGTCAAGGCGACGCCGCGCGGCGAGGCCACCTTGGCCAAGGCATCGAGAACCTGTTGCTGCGTTACGCTCACGCCGTGTCTCCTGGAGCCCAATCGGGTTCTGATGGCATCAGAATTGGGCTCTCTTAGAGCGTTTTCGAGCGAAGTGGAAACCGGTTCGCATAGCAATCAAGTTTACGCAGATTGCGTAGACTTATCTGCGCTAGAAAACGCGTCAAAACAAGAATCTACAGGTTCCGTTCTGATGCAATCAGAACCGAACCTGTAGAGCGTTGCAGCCCAAAAGGCTACCTTGCTCCGACGTCGTCCCGGCGCTCGCTCGGGGCTACCACCCCGCCCTCCTTGCCGGCCTCATAGTTCAGTTCGACCATGACGCCATTGGGATCGGTGACGAAGATCTGCCAGAGATCGCCGCCGGGAACCTGGCGCGAGTCGAAGTCGGTCCCTTTGGACTTGAGCCGCTGCTGCATGCCGGCAAAGCCGGTGCTGGCGAAGGCCACGTGATGGACCACGCCGGAATCCGGCTTTTGCGGCTCTTCTGTCTGGGAGATATCGACCAGATGCACCACCGCTTTGCCTTCCGAGTACATCCACGCGCCGGGGAAGGCGAAGTTCGGCCGGGCGCCCTTTTCCAGGCCCAGGATATCCTCGTAAAAGCGGACCGTGTCGGCGAGATTCCGGGTCCGGATGTTGAAATGATCGAGCACGCCCACGCTGACGCCCATGCGATCTCACTCCCTTTTTTTGTGAAGTCTTGTAACGCCCCTACCCTAGCACAAAACCGGTCCTGCCCGCCAAACGAAGCCGTTGCCCTTCATGGCGCAGGGTTTATGGTGCGGCTCCCGCCTCAAAAGTACTGCCCGGCCCCGTTCCGCGCCGGCAAAACCCCAGGATCAGCCCGCAAGGGCAAACGATAAGGTAGCACACATGGCTAAAGTCGCTTTTCTCGGTCTCGGCGTGATGGGTTTCCCCATGGCAGGACATCTGGTGAAAAAAGGCGGCCACGAGGTCACCGTTTATAACCGGACCGGCGCCAAGGCGAAGGAATGGGCAGACAAGTTCGGCGGCCGTACGGCCGCCACGCCAAAGGCCGCTGCCGAGGGGCAGGATTTCGTGATGTGCTGCGTCGGCAACGACAATGATCTGCGCGCGGTCGCGACCGGCGCCGACGGTGCCTTTGCCGGCATGAACAAGGGCGCGACCTTCGTCGACCACACCACCGCTTCCGCCGAAGTCGCCCGCGAGCTCGATGCCGCCGCCACCAAAGTGGGCTTCAACTTCATCGATGCGCCGGTGTCCGGCGGCCAGGCCGGCGCCGAAAACGGCGTCCTGACCGTGATGTGCGGCGGTGCCGCGGACGCCTATGCCGGTGCCGAGCCTGTGATCGCGGCCTATGCGCGGATGTGCAAGCTGCTGGGACCGGCCGGTTCCGGTCAGTTAACAAAGATGGTCAACCAGATCTGTATCGCGGGCCTGGTTCAGGGCCTTTCGGAAGGCATTCATTTCGCGAAAAAATCCGGCCTCGACGTCGCTGCCGTGATCGAGACCATCTCCAAGGGCGCCGCGCAATCCTGGCAGATGGAGAACCGCTACAAGACCATGAATGACGGCAAGTTCGATTTCGGCTTTGCGGTCGAATGGATGCGCAAGGATCTGTCGATCTGCATCGCCGAATCCCGCCGCAACGGCGCCAACCTGCCGGTGACCGCGCTGGTCGATCAGTTCTATTCCGAAGTTGAGAAAATGGGCGGCAAGCGCTGGGACACGTCGAGCCTGCTGGCGCGGCTGCAGCGGTAGAGCCGGATCGGTTCTGACTGCACCAGAACCGAACTTCGACGGCCGGACTTATTGGCGCCCTGTTCGGGCGCTTGATTAGCTGTCGAACGCGTCGCGCTTGCACGAGGGACACGAACATAGCTGAGAGGAAAACATCATGTTTCGCAAGCTTCGGCCGTTCCTCCTTCTGGCGTTCTTGACGCTCTCACCACCCGCAGACGCCGCGGATCTCATCATCGACGGCGTCCCATTCCCGTCAGACGCTGCTGTCGCAGAGCCGCTTCCCGGCAAAGCGTTTCGGCAGTGGAGCGGCGCCTGGGTTGGAATTTGGGGCGACAGCCTCAAACACATCCTGCTCGTTGAATCCATTG
>JACDAG010000208.1 GCA_013695565.1 Bradyrhizobium sp. | reverse complement strand
CATTGCGAGCGCAGCGAAGCAATCCATCTCGCCGCGCAAAGAAAGAATGGATTGCTTCGCTTCGCTCGCAATGACGCGGAGGCTCCCGCTACTTCGTCACCCGCATCGCCTCGGGCGTATCCGGCTGCATCGACGGATGCGCACTTGCAAATTCCGGCAACGCCGTCGCGGTCTCGAAGATGCGCTTCACGGTCGGGTAGGGCGCGAGATCAATCTGCTGATTGACCGCCGCGGTGACGTGGCCGACCATGCAGATGTCGGCAAACGTCGGCGCATCGCCGTGGCAGAAGCGGCCGGTGTCGCGGTGGCCGCCAAGATGGCCTTCGAGTGCGGCCAGCGTCTCCACCGTCCAGTGCCGGCGCCATGCGGCCTGCTGGGTGTCGCGCAAGTTCAGTTCGTGATCCAGATAGCGGCGTACGCGTGGCACCAGCAGAGGGTGGCCTTCGCAGGCGACGATTTGCGCCAGCCCCCGCACCCGGGCGCGGCCGCGCGGATCGGCCGGCAGCAGCGGCGGGGCGGGATGCGTCTCCTCGAGATATTCGAGAATCGCGAGCGACTGGAACAGCACGGTGCCGTCGTCCAGAATCAGCGACGGCAGCGCCATCTGCGGATTGAGGCGGCGATAGGCGGAATCGCGATGCGCGTCGGCGTCGAGATCGACGAACACGACCTCCGCCGGCAGGTTCTTCAGATTGAGCGCGATGCGAACACGAAAACTCGCCAGCGATCGCCAGAACGAAAAGAATTTCATAGGGCCTCCGCGTTTCTTCTTCCCCTCTCCCCTTGTGGGAGAGGGTGGCCGCGATGCGAAGCATCGTGGACGGGTGAGGGGTCTCCATCCGCGGATGCAACCCATCATCCGGCGCTTCGCGCCACCTTCTCCCACCCTAACTTGGGAATACCCGGGTTAGGAATCAAAAGATGTCGAAGTCGGATAGATCCGACTTCGATGGGAGAAGGGAAGAAAGAGCGAGCTACGCCGCCCCGACCGCCTTCTTCCTGTACGCCAGATGCACCGCGCAGGTACACCCCGGCGGATGCGAGGTGACGTCGTTGGCGGGCACGGCTGCGATCGGCGCGGGCGCCGGGGTCGCCGGCATATCCTGCGTCGGAATGTAGTTCAGCACCGGGGCCAGCCAGCGTTCGGTCTCGGCGACGCTCATGCCCTTGCGCGCGGCGTAGTCCCCGACCTGGTCGCGCTCGATCTTGCCGACGCCGAAATAGAAGCTCTCGGGATGGCTGAAATAGAGCCCGGACACCGACGAGCCCGGCCACATCGCATAGCTTTCAGTGAGCGTTACGCCCGCGGTCTTCTCCGCATCGAGCAGGCGGAACAGCGTCGCCTTCTCGGTGTGATCGGGCTGCGCGGGATAGCCGGGCGCCGGACGGATGCCGGCATATTGTTCGAGGATCAGCTGATCCGGTGCCAGCGTCTCATCCGGCGCGTAGCCCCAGAATTCCCGGCGCACGCGCGCATGCATCCGCTCGGCGAAGGCTTCGGCGAGGCGGTCGGCCAGCGCCTTGCACAAGATTGAGGAATAATCGTCATTGGCGTTCTTGAATCGGTCGGCGACCACGTCCTCGCCGATCCCGGCGGTGACGACAAAGGCCCCGATATAGTCCGGCACGCCGGAGGACGCCGGCGCGATGAAGTCCGACAGCGCCGAATTGAAGCGGCCTTCGCGTTTCTCCAGCTGCTGGCGCAGCGTGTGGAAGGTCGCGATCTCGGACTTGCGGCTGTCATCCGCGTAAACCTTGATGTCGTCGCCTTGCGCGTTCGCGGGCCAGAAGCCGATGCTGGCTCGGGCGGTGAACCATTTCTCCTTGATGATCAGGTCCAGCATCTTGCGCGCGTCGTCATAGAGCGAGCGGGCGACTTCGCCGATCTTGGGATCGTCGAGGATGGCAGGATATCGCCCGGTCAGTTCCCAGGTCTGGAAGAACGGCGTCCAGTCGATGTATTCGGCCAATTCAGCGAGGTCGTAGGCGTCGAAACTCTTGATGCCGAAGAAAGCCGGCTTCTTCGGCGGCGTCTTGGCGAAGTCGATATTCATCGCGTTGGCGCGGGCGTCCGTCAGCTTCAGCCGCTTCTTGTCGGCCTGGGCGCGGAAATGCGCCGCGGAAATTTTCGCGTATTCGGCGCGCACTTCGGCGGCGTAGGCCTCGCGACGTTCCGGCGACAGCAGCGAGGAGGCGACGCCGACGGCGCGGCTGGCGTCGTTGACATGCACCACCGGGCCGCCCTTGTAGTTGGGGTCGATCTTCACGGCGGTATGGACCCGGCTGGTGGTGGCGCCGCCGATCAACAGCGGCATGCTCATGCCCTGCCGCTGCATTTCACCGGCCAGAAAGCTCATTTCATCGAGCGAGGGCGTGATCAGGCCGGACAGCCCGATGATGTCGACGTTCTCGGCTCGCGCCGTGTCGAGGATCTTCTTGGCCGGCACCATGACGCCGAGGTCGATGACCTC
>JACDAG010000189.1 GCA_013695565.1 Bradyrhizobium sp. | reverse complement strand
GCGCAAATCCCTGTCGAGCGTGTCCATGATGTCGGCATCGGCGCTGCGGCAATCGACCGTGAAGGCGATTTCGCCGGGAATGACGTTCCGCGAGGGATTGGCGATCACGGCCTCGCCGATGGTGCCGACCGCCTTCGGACCATGTTTCTTCGCGGTTGCTTCCATCGCCAGCACGATCTCCGACAGCGTCGCCAGCGCGTCGCGGCGCAGCGGCATCGGTGTCGAGCCGGCGTGGCTTTCGAAGCCGGTGATCTGGCCGTCATACCACAGCACGCCCTGGCCGGAATCGACCACGCCGATGGTCTTGTTCTCGGCTTCGAGTATGGGTCCCTGTTCGATGTGGAGTTCGACGAAGCTGGAGAATTTCTGCCGTCCGACCGGGCTCTCGCCGCGATAGCCGATGCTGTCCAGCGCCTCCGCTACCGTGACGCCTTCGGCGTCCTTCCGCGACAAAATGTCGTCGGTGGTGAAATCCCCGACATAGGCGGCCGACGCCATCATCGCCGGCGCGAAACGCGAGCCTTCCTCATTGGTCCAGTTGCAGATGCAGATCGGCGTCTCGGTCTCGATCCCGGCATCGTTGAGCGTACGCACCACCTCCAGGGCTGCGAGCGTGCCGAGCACGCCGTCGAACTTGCCGCCGGTCGGCTGGGTGTCGAGGTGAGAGCCGACGCCGATCGGCGCCTTCGACATGTCGCGGCCCTTGCGCAGGCCGAACATCGAGCCGAGCGCGTCGACGTGAACTTCGAGGCCGGCCGTTTCGCAGGCCTTGCGGAACCAGTCGCGCACCTGCTTGTCCTCAGGCCCCAGCGTCAGCCGCCGCACGCCACCCTTCGGCGTGGCACCGAATTTGGCGGTTTCATGAATGGTGTCCCACAGCCGGGCGGAATCGATTTGCAGATTGGATGCGATCTTGGTCATTCGGCCGTTCCGGTCCTGGTTGAGGCTCACCCGATCCGTTTCAATGACGCGCCTGCAGCGGCGCGTCAACAACGACGCCACCTTGCGCGAGCGAGGCCGCGAGTTCGGCGACGCGTTCGATTGCTACGGTGTCGGGGGAGGTGAGCCAGGTCGCCGAAAACGTCAACAGCGGTATCTGCAGGTTGGTCGACAGCAATTGCAACCTTCCATCGGCAATCTGGTTTTCGACGATGGCCGTCGGAATCACGGCAATGCCGAGGCCTTCGATCGCCATATGGATCACCGTTCCCAGTGACGCGCTGGCGTGCAGCCGCATCGGCGGCAAATCGGGCCGGTTGAACAACGAGCGCACGATTTCATACGGCGGCGTCTTGCGCGGGAAGGTAATGATCGGAAACTTCGCCAGATCGTGCACCGTCAGCCGGCCGTTGCCAAGGCCGAGCGACGGGCTTGCCAGAAAGCCGACCTGGTAATCGCACAGCACGCGGTTGCTGACGGTCGGCGCCGCCATCGGGCCGAGCATGAACGCCAGTTCGATCTCCTGCGCCAGCAGCCGGTTGCGCAAATTCGAGGTGATGTCGACCTCGATTTCAAGCGAGAGGTTGGGATAGGTGTGATTGACGCTCTTGATCAGCTGCGTGAGGAAGGTGTGGACGATGGTCTCGGCGACGCCGAGCCGCAGCACGCCGCGCATCGCCGAGTGATCGCCGATCACCGCCAGCATTTCCGAGCGCAGCCCGATCAGTTTCTCCGCATACATCATCATTTGCCGGCCGCTCGGCGTCGGCAGCACCATGCGCCGGTCGCGCTGCAGCAGCCGCACCCCAACCTCGCGCTCGAGTTGGGCGATCCGCTGCGAAATCGCGGGCTGGGTGGTATTGAGCTTCTGGGCGGCGCCGCGGAAGCTGCCGAGCGTCACCACCCACATGAAGGTCTCAATTGCCTTGAAATCAGCCATGCACCCTCTTGCCGCAGGTCGATAATATGAATTTATCGATCTCGATCAAAAATGACGACTAGACATTATCATAACCTTATGTCCGAGTAGATGTCGACCCAATTGGAGCTGTTGCAACGATGACCAGCTTGGCAAAAATGGATCGCTCTAGTCTCGATACGGCTGGCTTATCGCCCAGCGTCGCTGCCCGGCACGCCTGCCGGACCGGCATGGCCGCCACCACGGCCGGGGTCGCCAACGGCTTCGTCCAGGGCAATCTCGTCATCCTGCCGGAGAAACTGGCGGCGGCCTTTCACCGGTTCTGCCAGCTCAATCCCAAACCGTGTCCGATCATCGGAATGTCCGACGTCGGCAATCCCCGCATTCCCTCGCTCGGCCTCGACCTCGACATCCGCACCGACCTGCCGCGCTACCGCGTCTGGCGCGATGGCGAAGTGGTGGAGGAACCGACCGACATCATGGCGCGCTGGCGCGACGACCTGGTGGCGTTCGTGATCGGGTGCTCATATTCGTTTGAAGAGGCGTTGCTGGCGGACGGCCTGCCGATCCGCCACATCGAGCGCAAGCTGCGCGTGCCGATGTACCGCACCAACATCGCCTGCGGCGCGGCGGGCCCGTTCGCGGGGCCGATGGTGGTATCGATGCGGCCGTTCAAGCCGGCGGATGCGATCCGCGCGGTGCAGATCACGTCGCGCTTTCCCTCCGTGCACGGCGCACCGGTTCATCTCGGGCATCCGCATTCGATCGGCATCGCCGATATCGACAAGCCCGATTACGGCGATGCGGTGCCGATCGCGGCGGACGAGATTCCGGTGTTCTGGGCCTGCGGCGTGACACCGCAATCGGTGATCGCGGCGGCCAAATTGCCGTTTGCGATCACGCATGCGCCCGGATTGATGCTGGTGACCGATCTGCAGAACAAGACGCTTGCCGTGCTTTGATGCAATTCGTGCCACTCATTGAGGCTTTACCGTAACCGTCAACCGTTTCATCGATGACTGCCGACCAACAGGGGATTTTGTCATGACGATCACTCGCCGCAATGTATTGCTTGGAGCCACCGCCGCCGCAGCTCTCGCGCCGATCGCGGCCCGCGCGCAAACTTCCGAAGTGGTGATCGGCGTCACTTATCCGATGTCCGGCGCCAATGCGCAGATCGGCGTCGACGCGCAGCACGCCTATGCGACCGCAACTGACATCATCAACAACAAGCATGATTTCGATCTGCCCCTGGCAAAGGATGCCGGATTGTCCGGACTGGGCGGTGCCAAGATTCGCCTCGTGTTCGCCGACCATCAGGGCGATCCCCAGAAGGGCCGCGCCGAAGCCGAGCGCCTGATCACGCAGGAAAAAGTCTGCGCCATCATCGGCAGCTACCAGAGCTCGGTGGCGGTCACCATCAGCCAGACCTGCGAGCGCTATCAGATCCCGTTCGTTTCGGCCGACAACTCGTCGCCGAGCCTGCATACCCGCGGCCTGAAATTCTTCTTCCGCGCCGCGCCCCACGACGAAATGTTCACCAAGGCGATGTTCGATTTCTACGACGCCTTGAAGAAGAAGGGCACCAAGATCGAGACGCTGGCGCTGTTCCACGAGGATACGATCTTCGGAACCGACTCCGCGAACGCGCAGATCAAGCTTGCGAATGAGCGTGGCTACAAGATCGTTGCCGACATCAAGTACCGTTCCAATTCGCCGTCGCTGTCGGCGGAAGTTCAGCAGCTCAAGGCGGCGAATGCCGACGTGCTGATGCCCTCGAGCTACACCACCGACGGCATCATGCTGGTCAAGACCATGGCCGAGCTCGGCTACAAGCCGAAGGCCATCGTGGCGCAGGCCGCGGGCTTTTCCGAGAAGGCGCTGTACGACGCGGTCGGCGACAAGCTCGAGGGCGTGATCACCCGTGGCAGCTTCTCGCTGGATCTCGCGGCCAAGCGGCCGATGGTCGGCAAGATCAACGACATGTTCAAGGCGAAGTCGGGCAAGGATCTGAACGACAACACGTCGCGCGAGTTCATGGGCCTGATCGTTCTGGCTGATGGCATCAACCGCGCCAAGTCGACCGATGGTGAAAAGATCCGCGCCGCGCTGGCCGCGACCGAAATCCCGGGCGAGCAGACCATCATGCCGTGGAAGCGCGTGAAGTTCGACGAACTGGGCCAGAACAACGACGCCGATCCGGTGCTGCTGCAGTATATCGGCGGCAAGTTCGTCACCATCTCGCCGCCGCAGGGCGCGGTTGCCGAGGCCGTCTGGCCGATGAAGTGATCCGTCGCTTCCGGGACGGTTACCACAAATCCAGCGTCGTCCCTGCGAACGCAGGGACCCATGCGCCGAGGAGTATCGGTTTCATCGTAGCCTCACGTCCTTCCTTACAACGCGATTCCGGTGGTTATGGGTCCCTGCGTTCGCAGGGACGACGAGCGATAGGGGCACACCTGTGACAGCCGAGACCATTATCCAAAGCCTTGCGAGCGGCCTGCTGATGGGGCTGCTCTACGGGCTGATCGCGGTCGGCCTCGCGCTGATCTTCGGCCTGATGGACGTCGTGAATTTCGCCCATGGCGAATTCCTGATGCTCGCGATGTACGCCTCGTTCTTTCTGTTCGCGTTCTTTGCGATTGATCCGCTGCTGGCGGCGCCGCTGGTCGCAGCCGCGCTGTTTGTGTTCGGCGCCGTGGTCTATCTCCTGATCGTACGCTTTGCGGTCAGGGCGAAGGCCAATACCGGCATGGTGCAGATCTTCTCCACTTTCGGGCTTGCGATCGTGATGCGCGGCGTGGCGCAGTTCTTCTTCACGCCGGATTATCGCAGCGTCACCCATCCATGGCTCGGCGGCAAAACCATCTCGATCGGCGGCATCTTCCTGCCGCAGCCGCAACTGATCGGCGCGGCGGTGGCGATGGCAGCCTTCGGCGGGCTCTATTTCTTCATCAACCGCACTGACTTTGGCCGCGCGCTCGAAGCCACCCGCGAGGATGCCGGTGCGGTGGCGCTGGTCGGCATCGACAAGAATCGCGTGTTCGCGCTGGGCTGGGGCCTCGGCGCGGCGCTGGTGGGTCTGGCCGGCGCCATCATGTCGATCTTCTTCTACATCTACCCCGACGTCGGCGCGTCGTTTGCGCTGATCGCCTATGTCACGGTGGCGCTCGGCGGCTTCGGCAGCGTGTTCGGCGCCTTTGCCGGCGGCATCATCGTCGGCCTGGTCGAAGCCACCACCGCGTTGATCCTGCCGCCTTCGCTGAAGTCGGTCGGGATCTATGCCGTTTATCTCCTGGTCGTGTTCGTGCGGCCGCGCGGTCTGTTCGGGTCGATGTGATGGATACGGATTTCGCAAACCGCCGCCGCCGCGACCTGATCGTCGCTTTCTGTCTCGCCGCGATCGCCGCCGTCGTGCCGCTGTTCGTCAAGGACGTCTACGTCCAGAACATCATGGTCCTGACCCTGATGTACGGGGCGCTGTCGCAGAGCTGGAATATTCTCTCCGGCTATTGCGGGCAGATTTCGCTCGGCCACGCGCTCTATTTCGGCCTCGGCGCCTACACCACCACGATCCTGTTCACGAAGTTCGGCGTGTTGCCGTGGTTCGGCATGATCGGCGGCGGCCTGATATCGGCTGTGATCGCGATGGCGCTGGGCTATCCCTGCTTCCGCCTGCGCGGCCATTATTTCGCGATCGCCACCATCGTCATCGCCGAGATCGCGCTGCTGTTGATCCAGAACTGGGAGTGGGCGGGCGCCGCGCTCGGCATCACGATCCCCATGAGCAGCGACAGCTGGCTCAAATTCCAGTTCGCGCGCAGCAAGCTGCCCTATTTCTACTTCGCGCTCGGGCTGGTCTGTGTCGCCTGGTTCGTCACCTGGTGGCTGGAAGATTCCAAATGGGGCTATTGGTGGCGCGCGGTGAAGGATAATCCGGAAGCCGCCGAAAGCCTCGGCGTCGTCGTGTTCAACTCCAAGATGGGCGCGGCCGCCGTCTCGGCGTTCCTCACCGCGGTCGGCGGCGCCTTCTACGCCCAGTTCGTCTCCTATATCGACCCCGAGAGCGTGATGGGCTTCCACTTCTCGCTGCTGATGGCGCTACCGGCCGTGCTGGGAGGCATCGGCACGCTGTGGGGACCGATGCTGGGCGCAGTCATCCTGATTCCGGTGACCGAGCTGACGCGCTCCTTCATCGGCGGCTCCGGCCGCGGCGTCGACCTGATCGTGTATGGCGGCCTGATCATCGCGATCTCGCTGGCGCGGCCGCAAGGACTGGTCTCCCTGTTCACGCCGAAGCGCAAGGAGGCGACACGATGACCGCCCCCCTGCTTGAAACCCGCGGCGTCTGGCAGCGCTTCGGCGGTCTCGTCGCCAACAGCGACGTCTCGATCTCGGTCGGGCGCGGCGAAATCGTCGGCCTGATCGGGCCCAACGGCGCCGGCAAGTCGACGCTGTTCAACCTGATCGCGGGCGTGCTGCCGCCCACTCAAGGCACGATCTGGTTCGACGGCGAAGACGTCACCGCGCTGCCGGCAGCCGAGCGCTGCGTGCGCGGTGTCGCCCGGACCTTTCAGGTCGTGAAAAGCTTTGAGACCATGACTGTGATCGACAACGTCATCGTCGGCGCGCTGATGCGAAACACCGTGATGCGCGTGGCGCGGCGGAAAGCCCATGAGGTGCTGGAGTTCTGTGGCCTTGCGGCGCGCGCCAATGTGCTCGCCAGCGATCTCGTTCCATCGGAGAAACGCCGCCTCGAGGTTGCGCGGGCGCTGGCAACCGAACCGAAGCTGTTGCTGCTCGACGAATGCCTGACCGGCCTCACTCCGATCGAGGCCCAGACCGGCGTCGAACTGGTCCGCAAGGTGCGCGATACCGGCGTCACCATTCTGATGGTCGAGCACGTCATGGAAATCGTGATGCCGCTGGTCGACCGCGCCATCGTGCTCGATCTCGGCAAGGTATTGGTCGAGGGCAAACCCAAGGACGTGGTTCGCGATCCGAAAGTCATCACTGCCTATCTGGGGGATCGTCATGCTGTCGGTGCATGAAGTCACCACCGCCTATCAGGGGCTGGTCGCGATCTCGGCGGTTTCGATCGAGGTCGGCAAGGGCGAGATCGTCTGCGTCGCCGGCGCCAACGGGGCCGGCAAGTCGACGCTGCTGAAGTCGATCGCCGGCGCCGAGCGTCCGCGCTCCGGCACCGTCACGTTCGACGGCGAGCGGCTCGACGGCCTGGCGCAGCATGTCATCACCTCGCGCGGCATCGCCTATGTGCCGGAAAACCGCCGGCTGTTTCCGCGGCTCTCGGTGCGCGACAATCTGCGGCTCGGTAGTTACCTTTTCCGCGGGCAGGCGGATCGCGACCAGCCGCTCGATCTGGTGTTCCAGTTGTTCCCGCGATTGTCGGAGCGGCTTGACCAGCGCGCCGAAACGCTCTCTGGCGGCGAGCAACAGATGTTGGCGATCAGCCGCGCGCTGATGACACGTCCGCGGCTGTTGATGCTCGACGAGCCCTCGCAAGGCATCATGCCGAAACTGGTCGATGAAATCTTCCAGGCCGTCAAACGCATCCGCGACACCGGGATGACTGTCTTGATCGTCGAGCAGCGAATGGCGGAGTGCCTGGAAATCGCCGACCGCGCCTACATCCTGCAAACCGGCCGCGTGCTGATGCAGGGCAGTGCGGCGGAGATCAGGAGCAATCCGGACGTACGCAAGGCGTATCTGGGATTGTAGCCTTCACAACGGGAGTGAGTCGAGGCAGTCCCTGCACGTCATTGCGAGCGCAGCGAAGCAATCCAGAGTCGTGGGCGGGACTCTGGATTGCTTCGCTACTTCGCTTCTCGCAATGACTGGATCATATCAGTTGGTCAAAAAGATCCTTCCATTGCGGGTTCAAACCTTCAATTAGCGCCAGCTTTTTCTTGCGGCTGCCAGCCTTGATTTGCTTTTCGCGCGAGATCGCGTCGACCATGTTGTCGTGAAACTCGCACCAGACCAAAATCTTGCACCCGTGAGTTTTCGAGAACCCCGCAACCAACCCTTCGCGATGCTCGAAGGCGCGTTTTGGCAAATTGCTGGTCACGCCAGCGTAAAGCGTCCCGTTGCGCCGGTTCGCCATGATATACACGCATGGTTGTTTCATCAGGTCTCTACAAGCCATTGCAAGG
>JACDAG010000179.1 GCA_013695565.1 Bradyrhizobium sp. | reverse complement strand
CTACGAGGCCGCGCTCGACGAGAGCCGCAATCTGCGCGACGCCTCGCGCCTCGTCGTCGCCGCGATGCAGGCGCGCTATGCCGACGATACCGGCATCAAGGGCCTCAAGATCCGCCACAACAATGTGCTGGGCTATTTCGTCGAGGTGACGGCGCAGCACGGCGACAAGCTGATGACCGCGCCCTTGAACGCGACCTTCATCCATCGCCAGACGCTGGCCGGACAGGTTCGTTTCACGACGTCCGAGCTTGGCGAGATCGAAGCCAAGATCGCCAACGCCGGCGACCGCGCGCTCGGGCTGGAGCTGGAAATCTTCGAGCGATTGAGCGCAATCGCGCTTGCCGCCAGCGACGATCTGCGCGCCGCGGCGCACGCCTTTGCGCTGCTCGACGTCGCGACCGCCTTGGCCAAGCTTGCGGTCGACGACAATTATGTGCGCCCCGAGGTCGACGGCTCGCTGGGCTTTGCGGTCGAAGGTGGCCGCCATCCCGTGGTCGAAGCGGCGCTGAAGCGCGACGGCCAGCCGTTCATCGCCAACGCCTGCGATCTTTCCCCGGGGCCGGCGCAAACTAACGGTCAGATCTGGCTGATCACCGGCCCGAACATGGCGGGTAAATCGACCTTCCTGCGCCAGAACGCGCTGATCGCGCTGCTGGCGCAGATCGGCAGTTACGTGCCGGCCTCGCGCGCCCGGATCGGCGTCGTCGACCGGCTGTTCTCACGCGTTGGCGCGGCCGACGATCTGGCGCGCGGACGTTCGACCTTCATGGTGGAAATGGTCGAGACCGCCGTGATCCTGAATCAAGCCAGCGAACGCTCGCTGGTGATCCTGGATGAGATCGGCCGGGGCACCGCGACTTTCGACGGCCTGTCTATCGCCTGGGCCGCGATCGAGCATCTGCATGAGAGCAACCGCTGCCGCGCGCTGTTCGCGACGCATTATCATGAACTGACCGCGCTCTCGGCGAAACTGCCGCGGATGTTCAACGCCACCGTGCGCGTCAAGGAATGGCAGGGCGACGTCGTGTTCCTGCACGAGGTGTTGCCGGGCTCCGCCGATCGTTCCTACGGCATCCAGGTCGCCAAACTCGCCGGCCTGCCGCCGGCCGTGATCGCGCGCGCCAAATCGGTGCTGGCGAAGCTGGAGGCCCAGGATCGCGGCCAGACCGCGAAGGCGCTCGCTGATGACCTGCCGCTGTTCGCGGTGCCGTCGCGTGCCGCCGCCGAACCGGCAGTCCCGAGCGAAGCGGAACAACTGCTCGATGACGTGAAGGCGCTGCATCCCGACGAGATGTCGCCGCGCGAAGCGCTGGATGCGCTCTATGCATTGAAGGCGAAACTGCCGAAACAGTAGCCGCTACGTAGCCCGGGTGAGCGCAGCGAAACCCGGGAGCCGACGACAGTGAAGCCCCGGATTTCGCTTCGCTCATCCGGGCTACGATACCAGACGGCGGCAGCCCCTTTAGCGGCCCGCACCGGCGAATGGCTGGATCAGCTTCAGCGTGGCGGCGAGGCGGATGCTGCGCTTGCCGGCCAGCGCGGTCGCCTCCATGTCGGCACCTCCGGCATCGCAGCGGCCGGAGAAGCCGATACCAACCTCATAACCGCCGAACAGCGGGTGCTCGGCCTTCGCCGGGGTGTGTTCCTGATTGACGAACTCGCCCTTCCAGCGGCCGTTCGCGGAAGAGTAGGCGCCGAGATAATAGAAGAATGCGTCGCCGCCGAGAATGCGGCCGCCATGCAGCAGCATCACGCCGGTCTGCCCGCCGGCAAGGCCGTCCAGCATCCGGATGTTGATCGAGTAGAGCCCGCTGACGATGCCGCCTTCGCCGACCGCACCGGGCGGCGAAATGTCGTCATTGCCGAGCGGCGTCATGACCGCGCGAAACACCGATGCGTCCTCCACCACCTCACCCGCGAAGCGATAGACCTGCCCCTGCGCCCTGCCACGTATGCTGATGGTAACGGCGTCGGAACTGACCAGCGACCTCGGGCGCGGCGACGCGCTGTGGCGCCGCGTCCTGAGCCTGGCAATGATCTCGCCGTTCACGGTCTGGTAGGTGCCGAAGTGGGCGAATGCCGTATTGCCGCCGAGCATCTTTCCGGCATGGGCGTACAGCACGCTGCGGCCGGAGCCGTTATTGATGTCGTATTCGACCTTGTACAACCCCTCCACCGCGCGCCCCAGTTCTGCTCTGCAGCCAACCTAGCGGGTCTGCCGGCAGCGGTAACTATCAATCTTGTGAGCAATTGGGCCCGTCATTCCGGGGCGATGCAAAGCATCGAACTACGATGTGCAATGGCACATCTGAGAATCTCGAGATTCCCCGATGCGCAATTGCGCATCTGAGGCCTGGTGCTAACGCACCATCCCGGAATGACGGGCCAATCATCACCGCGCCGCCTTCCGCCGCCCGTTCCACCACAGCGCCAGATTCCAGCTGACGCAGGTCGCAAGCCCGAGGCTCAGTCCGATGGCCGAGCCGAACTGCAACGCGGCGACGTGCAGCACCGCAATGGCGAGGCCCAATCCGATCAGGCCCCAGGCGCTGTTGGCGAGCACGGCTGCGGTCGGCGGACCGCCGATGCGCGGGTGCAGGATCAGCATCATTGAGGTGAACACGATCGGAAACAGCGCGATGATGCCGCTGACTTTGGGACCGACCCAGCCGGAGGCCGTGACCACGGTCGCAACCAGCGTGGCCACGAGCGAGGCGCGCAGCGGGATGTCGTACCAGCGCCGCGCCACCGGCGGCATCTTGACGTGACGGTAGCGCCGCAACAGCGGTACGCAGACCGCAAACGCCACCGCGTTGACCAGAAGCCCACTCAGCAGCGTCCAATGCACGGCGCGGATGACGGACGCGAGCCCGATCCACACCAGCACGGCCATGCCGCAGCTCACCATCGCATTGCGGCGCTGCGCCAATATGACATAGGTGAGCCCCATCAGGATGGTCGCGGCGTTGATCGGCAGGCTCGCGAGCGCGCCCTCGGCAATGAACGCCGCATCATGATCGAGCGCGAGAAACACGTAAGACGGCCCGGCCGAAATCGGCAATGTTGCGATCAGCGCGCCGATCACCGGACCGGAACGTTCGGTGATGATGGAGGCCGTCACCACGAACGCTGCGGTGATGGCCATGCGCAGGACGAGCGTGAGGAGGAAGGCGGTCTCGGGGGACATTATTTGTCGTCCCGGCGCAGGCCGGGACCCATAACCACAGCTTTTCGTGTGGCGCGAAAGGCGTCGCGCAGCGTTTGTTTAAACGAGGGGCCGCGGCGTATGGGTCCCTGCGTTCGCAGGGACGACACCGCTACACCCGCTTCATCGACACCGCGACCTTCGGGCCGCTCTTGATGGTCTGATAGACCACGCAATAGCGCTCGGTGAGTTTCAAGAGCAGATCGAGCTTGTCCTGCGGCGCGTCGGTCTCGACGTCGAAGCGGAGACGGATTTCGGCGAACCCGACCGGGGCTTCCTTGTCGACACCGAGCGTGCCGCGAAAATCCAGATCACCCTCGGCGATGACATGGCCGGACTTCAGTGGAATTTCGACCGCGGTCGCGACTGATTTCAGGGTTACGCCGGCGCAGGCGACCAGGGCTTCCAGCAGCATGTCGCCCGAGCACAGCTCAAGCCCGGAGCCGCCGGTCGCGGGATGGAGGCCGGCCATCGCGATGGCCCGCCCGGTCTCGACCTTGCAGGCAATGCCTTCATGGTCGATCGAGCCTTTGGCTTTCAGCGTGATGACGGCGGCTGAGGGATCGGACTTGTAGCGCTCCTTGATCGGGGCCTGCATGGCACGGAGTTCGGCGGCGTCCATTTTTTTCTCCCGGATTTTTCTTCAGGCTCCGGATTTACGGCCTTATCGGGCCGATGTCACCACCCGATCACCACCACATTGCCTCGCCCGTGGTCGATTTGGCATCGGCGTCGGGCACGTTGCGGTCGAGCGACCGATCCAGCGACGTTAGCACCCTGCGCTTGAAATTGTCGAAGTGCGGCGAATTGCGGTCGCGCGGGCGGGCCAGGTTGACCTTGATCTCCTCGAACAGCCACCCCGGCCGCGGCCGCATCACAAGCACGCGATCCGCCAGCACCACGGCCTCGTCGACGTCATGCGTCACCAGCATGAGGGTCGGCCTTGTGTCGTTCCAGAGATCGAGCAGATGGTCCTGCAGGTCGCGCCGCGTGAACGCATCCAGCGCGGAGAACGGCTCGTCCAGCAGCAGCACTTCCGGCTGCGGCACCAGCGCACGCGCAATG
>JACDAG010000178.1 GCA_013695565.1 Bradyrhizobium sp. | reverse complement strand
GGCTACCCGTGGCGCTTGCTTCGCCCAGTCACCGGGAAGCGCAGCGCGAATTGATGGCCGCGGCATTGACGGCCGGGCTCGCGCTGGAAAAGGCGGTTGGCGGGGTCGATGCGCTTGCGCATCCGATAAAGGCTGAACTTGGACCTGGCGTCCTGCATGGCGATCTCCATGTGCCATTGATGGCGGCCATGGCCGACTTCAACACCGAAGCCGTGGGCGATCGATACGTCACCATGGCCGAAACCTTCGCCAGAACAACGCGGGAGCCGCACTTCAGCACCGCAATCGGAGCTTTCGCCCGCGCCATCGGCCTGCCGACCTCGTTGCGGGAGATGGGGATCAATCCGGCTCAGTTCGACCGTTTTGCGGAAATGGCAGCGAACGATCCAGGAGCCCTTGCCAATCCCCGACGGCTGACCCCAGGCGACTGCCGCCGCATTCTCGAGGCCGCCTGGTGAGCACGAACGAGCAGCGCCCGGCGCGAGGCAAACCGCCTGGACCGGTGGCGGCCGGGGCAATTTGCCTGTTGTCACAACGCGATCTCCTTATACATTCTTCCATTACCGCGCACAAAGATGAGCGGGGAGGAAACCGATGAGTATTGCTCACGCGGTCGCACATGGTGCGTTCGGGCGCGCTTGCCTCTATGAGCTGGATCGGCCGATGGTGCCGCATGCTCATCGCGAGGGCCATCTGATCTTTCACGTCAGAGGACCGGTCGCCAGCGTGGTTGTCGATGGCAAGACCTTGCCGCTCACGACCCAGAGCGCGACGGCAATCAGCCCTTGGCAACCGCATTATTTCGCGCCGATTGACCGCCTGGTGCCAACGCTGACGCTCGTTCTCTACATCCGCCCGGGCTGGTTTGTTGATGCGAGCCACACCGCCTTCGAAATCCTGCGCTTCGGCCGCTCAACCGTCGAAATGAGCGACCACATCACCCGGCTTGTCTCGGAAACCGCACGGCTTCTCGCCAACCATGGCGGCTGCGATGGCTCTTTCGAGGACCGGCTCAGTGCCCTCACGCAGGCGGCCTTCGATCAAACCTGGCAGTGGACGAGCGCTGCTGACAGGCCGGCTGCCCAATGCCTGGGACTGCGGGATTATCGCCTGAGGCGCGCGATCAGCCTCCTGAGCGAGAGGCTCGGAGAACCCGTCGACCTTGCACAGATTTCGCGGAACGCCGGCCTCTCGCGCCCGCATTTCTTCAAGCTGTTTCGTGAGCAGATGGGTCTGCCCCCTACGATCTTCCTCAACGCCCTGCGCATGGAGCGCGCGATCGAGCGATTGGCCAGAGGCAGGGAAACGGTTTCTGAAATCGGGCTCGATCTCGGCTTTGCGACCCCGGCGAGCTTCTCGCGGTTCTTCATCGCCAATGGCGTCGTTCCGCCGAGCGCCTACCGGCGCAGCGTCGCGGGCCTCACACACTGAAAAAGAGGTGCCGCACTCCAAAGAAGAGACGTTCGGGCTAGAGAAAAGACGTTCGGGGAAGGACAGGCGGGGAACTTCAATCTAGCCTTCACTCCAACGGTGGCGAAGGTCCGCCACGGGAAGCTGTTGGGCCGTTCTGAGATGAACAATTTCATCGCGCGCTATCCGCTCTGGAGCCTGATTTTCATCCTCTTGGCCACAGCGTTCCTGTGTCTTGTGCTGGCCCCCTGGCCACCCGAACTGGTGGCGAGTTGGGGCCGTAAGCAAATTTTCCTGAATGCACTTTTGGGCGGCATCACGCTTGGCGCGCTCTATTTCCTCGTAGCAGCCGGCTTCACGCTGATTTTCGGCCTGATGCGCGTCGTCAATCTCGCGCATGGCTCATTGTTCCTGATCGGCGGATATGTTGGCTACGAGGTCGCGACCGCCTCGGGTTCGTGGCTGCTGGCATTTCCGATTGTGTTCATCGTCGTGGGGCTGATCGGGCTCTTGATGCAGTTCTTCGTCTTCTCGAAAATGGAAGGCGCGGAACTCCGCCAGACGCTGGTCAGCATCGGGCTTTCGATCGTGTTTGCCGACCTCATGCTCTGGTGGTGGGGCGGGCAATCGTATTCGATCCTCGCTCCGCAATTCCTGCAGGGGCCGATGGAATTGCCCCTCGTGAGCAACGTCAACGACTCGACGGGCGCGGTCACCTGGCTGCGCTACCCATCCGTGCGCGTCTGGATTCTGGTCGCGGCAATCGTGATTGGCGTCGCGATGTGGCTCGTTTTGAACCGCACCGCGCTTGGAATGCTGATCCGTGCCGGCGTGGACGACCGTGAGATGCTGGCCGCCTCCGGCGTGCGCATCCACCTGGTGTTTCTGGCGGTGTTCGGCTTCGGCGCCGGGCTTGCCGGTATCGCAGGGATCATCGGTGCCACGTTCCAGTCGCTGTCGCCGGGCGAGGATACGCGTTTCTTGCTGGCGAGCCTCGTGGTGGTGATCGTCGGAGGCATGGGGTCGATCGTCGGGGCGGCTTTGGGCGCGCTGATCATTGGGGTGGCCGAGCAGATGGGGTTTGTCTACGCGCCGACCTATTCGATCGTTCTCACCTTTCTCATCATGGCGGCGGTGCTGGCGTTTCGGCCGCAGGGCCTTCTGGGAAGGCGATAGGACATGTCGGCCGCCGATCAAGCCCCTCGCTTCGCCAGCCCCGTCGACCAGCGGATGTGGTCCGAGCGCATTCCCGCCCCTTGGTGGATCTCCGGGTTGGCCCTGCTGTTGCTGCCGATCGTGGCCAACAATTTCTGGCTGTTCCAGATCATGGGCTGGACTTTCATTCTGGGCATGATCGGGCTCAGCCTGATGTTCCTCGCCGGCTATGGTGGAATGGTGAGCCTGCTGGAAATGTCGATTGCCGGCATGGCCGGTTACATGGTCGCAATTCTTGGGCCGTCCGGCGCGGCCAATGTCAGTCTCGGCCTTTCCTGGTGGATCGTGCTTCCGGCCGCCTTCCTGATCGCGGCTCTTTTCGCGACGATATCCGGCGCGCTCGCCGTTCGCACGGATGGCATCTACACGATCATGATCACGCTGGCGATCGCGGCGGCCTTCTTCTATTTCACCCGGCAGAACTACTCGATCTTCAACGGCTATTCCGGGTTCAACCTCGTGTTGCCGCCTAAGCTTTTCGGCGTGAACTGGCGCGATCCCCTGCCATTCTATTACCTCACGCTCGCCTGCGCCGCGCTTTGCTACGGCGCTGTCGTCTATCTCGCGCGCTCTCCCTTCGGGCTCGCCCTTCAGGGCGTGCGCGACAACCCGCGCCGCATGGCTGCATTGGGCTTCAACGTGACCGCCCATCGCGTGGCGGCCTACGCCCTGGCGAGCGTTTTCGCCTCCACGGGCGGCATTCTTCTGGTCTGGCAGAATGCGCAGATCGCGCCGGGCACGATCGGCATTTCCTCCGCGATCGATGTGCTCGTGGTTGCGGTAGTCGGCGGCATGCGCCGTCCGCTCGGACCGTTTATCGGCGCTTTCATCTACGTGTTGCTGCAAGTGTTCTCGACCGACATTCTCGGCTTTTTCGGGTTCTCGGCGGATCGCTTCAAGCTGATCATCGGG
>JACDAG010000171.1 GCA_013695565.1 Bradyrhizobium sp. | reverse complement strand
CCTTGCACTCAGCATGGCGCTGACGGGATCGGCTTTTGCGCAAGCCAAGATCCAGGTTGGTTGCACGGCGACGTCGGATTGCGCCTCCGCCATGGTGGCGATCGACGAAGGCATCTTCAAAAGGCATGGCCTTGACGTCGAGATGACGCCGATCGGCATCAATTCGAATATCCCCGCGGCGATCCTTTCCAATTCGATCCAGATCGGCGGTCCGACCTCGACCGTGTTCCTGCAGGCGGTCGACGGCGGGTTGGACCTCGTCGCCATCGCCGGCGCGTCGATCATGAGCCCGGTCACGAACGGCAACATCACCGCCTTCGTCCGCAACGGCATCACCATCAAGGAGCCCAAGGATTTCGTCGGCAAGAAAGTCGGCGCGCCCGGCCTGAACGCCTTTCTGCATGTGTTGTTCGTGAAGTGGTTGGTGGAGAAAGGCGTCGATCCCAAGAGCGTCAACTTCGTCGAGGTCACCTTCCCCACCATGTCCGACATCATCAAGTCCGGGGGCGTCGATGCCGTGCTGACGGCCGAGCCTTTCGTCACGCGTATGCTCAACGCAGGACTGGGCTCGGTCGGCGCGCGTTACGCGGTTGATCTGGCGCGCACCGAGCCGATCATTTTCTATGCGGCATCACGCGAATGGGCCGACCAGAACGCCGTGACCATCAAGAAATTCCGCGATGCGATCACTGAATCTGCGCTAATCGTCAATGGCGACCGCGAAAAGGCCTCCGCGTCGATTTCGAAATTCACCAAACAGCCGATCGAACTGGTCAAGGCGACGCCCCCGAACCAGTCCGTACCGGTGCTCAAGCCGGAGCAACTCGGCTGGTGGATCGAGGTGATGTCGTCGCAGAAAATGCTGCAATCCAAGCTCGAACCCGCCAAACTGGTCTTGAAGTAAGGACGACACGATGCCGGCATCCGAGCGCGATCCGAGCCAACCCGTGACCGAGGCCGCGACGTTGAGCGAACGCGCGGCCACGCTGGTCGAGCACGACATTCTTGCAGGCCTTCTCGCGCCGGGATCGCGGCTCGGCATTGTCGATCTGGTCCAGCGCTACGAGATCGGGGCGACGCCGCTGCGCGAAGGCTTGTCACGACTGATGTCGCGCGGGCTCATCGTCGGAACCGGGCAGCGCGGTTTTCGCGTGGCCGACATCAGCCGCGACGATCTGCTCGATATTACCTTGATGCGGACCGCGGTTGAGATCGAGGCCATCAGGTTGGCGATCACTGATGGCGACGACGCCTGGGAGGCCGGCATCGTCAGTACGCTGCATCAGATGCGCCGGCATATCGAGCGGACCGGCAATGAATTTAGTGAAGGCGCCGATGATTTTGACCGGTTGCACAAGGGTTTTCACACCGCGCTACTGGCCGGCTGCGGCTCAAAGCGCCTGCTGTCCGCCCATTCCGACCTCTACGACCAGGCCTACCGCTACCGCCGCGTGATGATGCGCTCGTTCGACAGTGGCAAGAAATTCGTGCGCGCGCACCAATTGCTCGCGGACCGCATCATATCGCGCGACGTTGCCGGCGCGCAGGCCATGCTGGCCGCACACCTGCGTTCGACGCTGGACATCGTCTATCCCTCCGGGAACGAGAGCTGACGCCATGGATTGCCGCTATACGCCGCGAAGCCGATGCTTCCGGCCACTCCAATCCGCAGATCGCATTCGCCGACGTCACGCTCCAGCTCGGTGGCAAGACCATCATCGAGAAATTGAGCCTTGGCGTCCGTCCCGGCGAATTCCTCTGCATCGTCGGCGCCTCCGGCTGTGGCAAGACCACGGCGCTGCGGCTCGCCGCCGGTCTCTATCAGCCGAGCAGCGGCAAAGTGAATTTCGACGGCCAACCGATGCTGCAGCCGCGCCGCGAGATCGCGATCGTGTTTCAGGACTACGGCAAGGCGTTGCTGCCGTGGCGCACCGCGGCGGGTAACGTCTCGCTGGCGCTCGAGGCAGGCGGAATGCCGGCGGCCGAGCGCCCTGCCCGCATCGAGGAATTGCTCCGCACCGTCGGCCTGCCCGGTCATGCCGGCAAATATCCGGCAGAAATGTCCGGCGGCATGCAGCAGCG
>JACDAG010000161.1 GCA_013695565.1 Bradyrhizobium sp. | reverse complement strand
CGCAAAGACCCGATTACCTCGATGCCGGACTGCGATCCCTGCGTTGGCTGATGACACAACAAACGGCTTCGACGGGACATTTCCGACCTGTTGGCACCGCCGGCTTTGGTGAACTGCGCCAACCGCCCCGTGCGTTCGACCAGCAACCGCTGGAGGCCACGGCGACGATCGCAGCCTGCCTGACCGCATGGCGCGCAGAGGGCGACGCCGAATGGAGGGCGATCGCCAACAACGTTTTCGCCTGGTTTCTCGGCCGCAACGATTTGTCGATTGCGCTGGTCGATCCCGAAACCGGCAGCTGCCGGGATGGATTGCATCCCGACCGCGCCAACGAAAACCGAGGCGGCGAGTCGGTCGTGTCCTATCTGCTCGGTCTTGCGGATATCCGTCAGCTGGCGCGCGTCCATGTCAGCGTGACACCCCCGGTGGCGCTTCGCGCCATCGGCGCCTGAGTTCAGTTTCCCCTCCAGCGAACCGAGGACATCTTGTCGCAAGCCTCCTTCATGAATCGGCAGGCGCTCTATCTGCATCCCGACACCACGCGCGTGATCGTGCGCCCGCTAAACCCGACGACTGAGCCACGCGATCTCAACCCGACCGACAAGATCCGCGCCAACCATATCGTCGAACGCGTGCTCGCACTCGACCCGGAGGTTGCGGCGCATTTGTTGGTGGACGTACTGGAAAATTTTCAGGGCCGGCATCGCAATTTACTGGAAACGTTCGAGGCCCGAGCCGATGTCATGGAACAGGCGCTATCGGCTCACGGCACTTTTTCCAAGGTCCAGCGCCAACTGATCGGGGCCTATTTTCTCAGCGAATATTCGTTCGAAGCCTCGGCGCTGTTCAATCCCAGCATCGTGCCGCACCCCGACCAGTCCGATGCCCCGAAAGGCGGCCTGCGCTTCATTCTCAGCCTTCGCGCCGTCGGCGAAGGCCATGTATCGTCGCTGACGTTTCGCGGCGGCACGATCGCCGCCGATGGCAGCTTGACCGTCGATCCGACGGCCCGGCTCGCTTCCAGCCCCCGGGTCAAGCTCCGCGTCCCCAAGCCCGATGGCGACGAGATCGAGGTGATGTTCAATCCTGACGAAGAACTCAGCGAGCGTGTCATCTTTCCGGTCACGAATTCCCAGTCCAACGGCATCGAAGACGCCCGGTTTGTCGAATTCAGCGATGGCGACCGCAAGACCTACTACGCCACCTATACCGCCTATAACGGCAAGGCAATCCGATCCGAGTTGATCGAAACCCGCGACTTCCTGTCATTTCGAATGTTGCCGCTGCGCGGGACCGCCGCGCGCAACAAGGGCATGGCGCTGTTCCCGCGCAGGATCGACGGCAAGTACGCCATGATCGCGCGTCAGGACAACGAGAACCTCTATCTGATCTATTCGGACGATTTGTACCGGTGGGACGGCGGTCAGGCGATTTTGAAGCCGCAATTCCCATGGGAGTTCGTGCAAATCGGGAACTGCGGATCGCCGATCGAACTCGATGAGGGCTGGCTGTTGCTCACGCACGGGGTCGGTCCAGTCCGGAAATATTCGATCGGCGCGGCCCTGCTCGACAAGAACGATCCATCCAGGGTGCTGGCCCGTTCGGTTGAACCCTTGCTGCATCCCGAGCCGTCGGAACGCGAAGGCTACGTTCCCAACGTGGTCTATACCTGCGGGGCGATGCGCCACAACGACGAGATCATTTTGCCCTACGCGATATCCGACACCTATTCGAACTTCGCGACCATCAAGATTGCAGCCCTGATGAAGGCAATGTCCTGAATCCGAAATTGCGCGATACGGCCTTGTGCACTCAAAGGAGGGCCTGATGGCTCGTGAGACAAGCTACTTCGTGCAAGCTTTCAACGCCGGCCGTGGCGGCAATCTGAAGGCCGACGCACCAATCGCCTGCAAAACGGAAACCGGCGCGCTGCGCACGGCGGAGAGACTGGCGTTGAGCAAGCTCGGCGTCGTCGCCTTCTCGTCGACGGGAGATCCTGAGATGGGCGATTATGACGACGAGCCGACGGTGTTCTTCCGGCAAGGTTCGCTTCCGTCGTCCTTCGATTGAGGCTTGGGCCGAAAGCGAGTATTTCTTCCTTGCGCGGCCGCCGCCAGGTTTCTAATTATGTCACTGAACCCAGTAGCACCCCATGGAG
>JACDAG010000150.1 GCA_013695565.1 Bradyrhizobium sp. | reverse complement strand
GATGCCGTGCTGCGGCGGCTCGATCAGGTGCCGGTGTGGTCTTATCTCGTGGCGCGGCATTTGTTCGCCCGCGAGCGCCGCGCGCTGGCGCTGGCGCGCGATCTCAATATCGGCCCGAAACTGCTGTGGGCCGGCCGGCAGGCCCTGGTGCGCGGCTTCATCGACGGCGTGGCGCTGCAAATGGCAAAACCCCATGGCGATCTCGGCTATTTCCGCTCCGCCAAGCAGGCGCTGCGAAAACTGCACCGCGCCGGCATTTGCCACAACGATCTTGCCAAGGAGCAGAACTGGCTGCGCGGTACCGATGGCCAGGCCTATCTCACCGATTTCCAGCTCGCGGCCTGTTTCAAGACCCGCAGCCGGCTGTTTCGGATCGCGGCCTATGAGGATCTGCGGCATCTGTTGAAACACAAGCGCAGCTACGCACCGGCAGCGCTGACGCCGATGGAGCGCAAGATCCTGGCGCGCAAATCCGTCGTCGCCAGCGTCTGGCTCATGACCGGCAAGAAGGTCTATCAGGCCATCACCCGCGGCCTGTTCAATTTCACCGATCGCGAAGGCGGCGGCCGCCGTCTGGTCAATGACGCGCCCGTGCTGATCGAGATGATCCGGAAGAACCCTGACGTGCGCGATGCCGCCATTGTCGCCTTCGCCGACCGCCGTACCGGCGTCGGGCTCTATGCGTTCGTCGAGGCGGACCAAGTGGCGCTGGAAAAGCAGCTACGCAGCGAGCTGTGCTCGGCCAAGGGCGTCAAACCGCCCGAGCATATCCAGGTCGTCCATGCCCTGCCGCGTGACAGCGCCGGCAAGCCGCGCACCGAAATCCTGCAGCTCGTTGCGATGAATCAGCTCGACCTGATCGAGCCGATGATGAAGAACGATATCGACCGGGCGTTCCTGAAGGATATTCTGGAGAGCCGGAAGAATTTGCGCGACCGGTTCAACTTCGAGGCCGCGGATATGGATTCGCCGTCGGGCGCGTCGCCGCGAGCGAATTCCTAACCACCGAACTCCGCCGAACGCGACGCGCGCCACAGCGTCCAGAGCGTGCGTAGCCGCGACGGCGTCCGCGGCACGAACGGATCGGCGTCGGCCCGTGACATCCGCTTCAGGTCGCGGCGGACCAGCGCCAGTGGCAGGAATACCGGCCTCACCTCCGGCGGCACACCGACGAGCAGTTCAAAGGCCGTCTTGAGATGGCCTCGTGCCTCGCCGACCAGTTGATCGATCGCCGCGCGTGCCTGCGGCGTCTGCTTGCCCAGAAACACTTCTTCCATGCCGCTGCCGTGTTGCTGCAGCAATTGCAGCGGCACGAACAGCTGGCGCCGCGCAGCATCCCACGGCAACGACGCGATCACCTGCACCAGGCCCTGCGCCAGACCGGCGTGGCGCGCCAGATGATCTGTTGTCTCCGAGGGCCGCGCCACGATTCGGGCGGCCAGCGAAAACAGCGCCGATGAGGTGTCGTTGACGTAGCCTTCGAGTGCGGCCATCGACGGCATCGGATCGTTGTAGAGATCGAACTGGTGCTCATCGATCAATCGAGAAAGAGGATCAACAGGCAGGCGGTAATCGCGGATCGCCAGCAGCAATTCGGCCGCGACCGGATTGCCCTCGATGCCGCCATGTCCCGCGCCCGCCAACATGTCGGTCCACCATTGCAGCCGCATTTCACCCGGCAGCGGCTGGCTGACCTGCTCGCGCACCCGCGAAATCTCGGCATTGAAAGCGTAGGTCGCGAGCAGCGCGCGACGCTGCGGCCCCGGCAGGAACAGCGTCGAGGCATAACGGACAAAGTCGTGGGTGCGCACCAGATCGGCGCAGAAGCCGGCGGAGTCTCTGCTGGCCTCGGTCGCGCTCATGGCACCGCGATCAACGCCGCGGCGACGCGCCGGCGCTCGCCCATCATGATGTTGTAGGTGCGGATCGCCGGTCCCGTCTGCATCGCATCCAGCACCACCCGCACGGCGCGCAGCGCCTCGCGCAGGTGCTTGGGGGGTATCCAGACATCCGTCCCGGTGCCGACGACCAGAGTATCGATCGCATTGGCCAGCTTGAACACACGTGCCAGCGCGTATTCGTCGATCTGATCGGGTTTGGCGACGTCCCAGGCCCAGATACCGTCCGGCAGGCACAACAGCGAGCCGCGATGCGACATATCGGCAAACGCAAAACCGCCCTTGCCATAGGCCTCGATCGGCGCCGACCCCGGAAAATGCGGTACGTCCGAGGTACTGGCCATGACTTACTTCTTTGAAGGCTTCTCCGGCGCGTCGCGGTGTTCCCCGACGCCGAGATAGATCAGGATCGGCGCCGCGATGAAGATCGAGGTGTAGGTGCCGACCAGCACGACGCCGAATATCATCACCGCCGTGAAGCTGTGGATCGCGTGTCCGCCGAACAGAAACAGCGCCAGCAACGCCAGCGTCACCGTGAAGTGGGTGATGATCGAGCGCGACAGCGTCGAATTGATGGATTCGTTGAGCAGCTGCGGCATCGGCATTTTCTTGTAACGCCGCAGCATTTCCCGGATGCGGTCATAGATCACGACCGTGTCGTTGAGAGAGTAACCCAGAATCGTCAACAACGCCGCGATACTGGTGAGGTCGAAATCGACTTGGCTGATCGACATGAAGCCGATGGTCAGCACGATATCGTGGACGTTGGCGATCATGGCGCCGAGCGCGAACTGCCATTCGAACCGGAACCAGAGGTAGATCAGGATCGAGAAGATCGCGAGCATCAGGCCGAGCATGCCGTAAGCCAGCAGCTCGCCGGAAACGCGGGGCCCCACCACTTCGACGCGGCGATACTCGACGCTGTCTCCAAGCGCCTTGCGGACCTTGGTCACCGCCTCCTGCTGCGCGGCGTCGCCGCCTGGCTGTTCGGCGACCCTGATCAGCACGTCGGCCGCGCCGCCGAATTGCTGCAACTGGACGTCGCCGAGGCCGAGACCACTCAGCGTCGCCCGCATCGAGGCGATATCGGCCGAGCCCGATTTGGCCTGGACCTCCAGCAACGTGCCGCCCTTGAAGTCGATGCCGAAATTCAGCCCGTGGGTGAAGAACAGGACGATCGCGACGATCGAGAGCGCCGCCGAGATCGGAAAGGAGATGCGGCGAAAGCGCGTGAAATCGAAATGCGTGTCGTCAGGGACGATACGCAGCGGCGGCAGCAGATCGAGTACGGCGACCACGGTCAGCACGGCAATCAGGATACCCAGCCCGATGAGAACATATTGTGTCAAAGCGGCTCCGGATTCAAATTGGCACGGTCTTCGGCCGCTTCCATCGTACCCAGCCGGCGACGATCAGGCTGGTCAGGGTAAATGCGGTGAACACGGTGGTGATGATGCCGATGCCGAGTGTCACGGCAAAGCCGCGCACTGGCCCGGTGCCGATATAGAACAGCACCGCGGCAGCGATGAAGGTCGTGATGTTGGAGTCGAGAATAGTCGACAGCGCGCGCCTGAAGCCGGCATCGATCGCCGAAATCGCGCTGCGGCCGCCGCGCAATTCCTCGCGGATGCGCTCATAGATCAGCACGTTGGAGTCCACCGCGATACCGACCGTCAGCACGATGCCGGCGATACCGGGCAGCGTCAGCGTGGCGTTCAGCAGCGACAATATGCCGAAGATCATGGCGACGTTGATGGCGACGGCAATGTTGGCGAACACGCCGAACAGGCGGTAGGTCAGCAACATGAACACGATGACCAGGATCGAGCCGACGTAAGCGGCGAGTTCGCCTTTCTCGATCGAATCCTGGCCGAGGCCAGGACCGACGGTGCGTTGCTCAATGACGGTCAACGGCGCCGGCAGCGCGCCGGCGCGCATCAATATCGCCAGATCGTTGGCGGCCTGCACGGTGAAGCTGCCCGAAATCTGTCCTGAACCGACGGTGATCGGTTCGCTGATAACGGGCGCGGAAATAACCTTGCCGTCGAGTACGATGGCAAAGGGCTGTCCGACATTCTCCGTCGTCGCCTGAGCGAATTTGCGAGAACCCGACGTATTGAATTTGAAGCTGACGATCGGCTCGTTGGTACGCTGATCGAAGCCTGGCTGAGCATCGGTCAGTTCTCCCCCTGACACCAGGACTTGCTTCTTGATGGCAAGGGATGGCCTCCCCGGCTCGGTACTTGGCAGCAGTTCCGAATCCGGGGGCATGCGGCCCGCTGCGGCTTGTTCTGGCGAAACTGTGCTGTCGACCATCCGGAAATCCATCTTGGCGGTCGTTCCGACGATGTCGATAAGGCGCTGCGGATTCTGTTCGCCCGGCGCTTGCACCAGAATGCGATCAGTACCCTGTCGCTGGATCAGCGGCTCGACGGTGCCCAGCTCATTGATGCGTTTCTCGATAATCGTAATCGATTGCTCAATCGTCTGTCGGATGCGTTCTGTGAGCGCCGCCTGCGGAATAGTCAGTCGAATTAGTCCGCCACCGGCGTCAGCGACGTCGAGGCTGCGCTGGCCGCTGGAACCTAACAGGCCACCCAGCGGCTGCGACAGTTCGCGCAGCTTGGAGAGCGCGGTCGGAATGTCGCTGGGTTCGATGATGCGGACCTCCACGGCGTCGGCGCGCACGTTGACGCCGCCGCTAAACCTGATCGTCGGCTTGGCTTCCCGCAGTATCTTGCGCGCGTCGTCGCGCACCTGCTCGAGCTTGTCCTTTTTGACCGCATTCGAATCCACCTCGAACAAGAGATGCGACCCGCCCTGCAAATCGAGGCCGAGCACGATGTGGCGCTGCGCCCATTTTGGCCAGGTCTTCACCTGGGCCTCGGGGAAGAAGTTCGGAACGGCGAACAGACACACCACCAGCGTGGTGAGAATGATCCCCATCGCCTTCCACCGCGTAAAATACAACATCGAGTTGACCCGTCAGATCAGGAGAATGCAGCGCTGAAAATCAGGTCGCGGACGTCTCGTCCTTGGCCGTTTCGGCCTTCTCCTTGGCCGGTTCGCCCTTGGCGCGGACGCCCGAAATCATCTGCCGCATCTGGCGCACACGCACGCCATCGGAAATCTCGAACTCGATCTGGTCGTCATCGACCACCTTGGTCACCTTGCCGACCAGGCCGCCGGAGGTCACGACGGTGTCGCCGCGGCGGATGTTTTTGACCAGGTCAGCATGGTCCTTCACCTTCTTCTGCTGCGGACGCAGAATCAGGAAGTACATGATGACGAAGATCAGCGCGAACGGCAGCAGCGACATCAACATGCTGTTGGCATCGCCACCGGCTGCAGCCTGGGCGTACGCAGGAGTAATCAGCATTCGAACAATCCTCGTGAGACGGGAAACGACCGGCGACGCAAGCGTCTGGCCGGTCCGGGCAAATTCGCGCGGACTATAGCGGCGGCCGCCCCAATTGCAACGCTGCCAGCCCCCTCATTTAGGGCGCTTGCGAGACCTTCCAAGGCCCGATAAGGCTGCGCGGTCAGGAACAGCGAAAATGTCAAAAAAACCCAATAAAACAGCGGCTCGCGCCCCCTCCAAAGGGGCCTCCGAGAAGCCCGCAAAAACCGCGACAAAACGTCCGGCAGCCCCCTCGAAAGACGCTACCGCCGAGCGCATCGCGGACGCGCTTGAAGCCATCGCCAGCCACCTTTCCGCAGCCTCCCCGCGCGCCTCGGGACCTGAGTCGTTCGCCACCGCGGACGCCTTCGTCTGGCACCCCGACGGGCGGCTGGCGCCGGTCCCACGCGTCAGCCGGGTCGACCTCGGCCTGCTCAAGGGGATCGACCGGATGCGCGACATCCTGATCGAGAATACCGAACGCTTCGCCGACGGCCTGCCCGCCAACAACGCACTGTTGTGGGGCGCGCGCGGCATGGGCAAATCGTCGCTGGTCAAGGCCGCGCATGCCGACCTCAACCTCAAGCGCAAGCCAGCCGACAGGTTGAAGCTGATCGAGATCCATCGCGAGGACATCGAGAGCCTGCCCGGCCTGATGGACCGGCTCCGCAACTCGAGCTTCCATTTCATCGTGTTCTGCGACGACCTCTCCTTCGACGGCAACGACGCTTCCTACAAATCGCTGAAGGCGGTGCTGGAAGGCGGCATCGAGGGACGCCCCGACAATGTGATCCTCTACGCCACCTCGAACCGCCGCCATCTCTTGGCGCGCGAGATGATCGAGAACGAACGCTCGACCGCGATCAATCCCGGCGAAGCCGTCGAGGAAAAGGTCTCGCTGTCGGATCGTTTCGGTCTCTGGCTCGGTTTCCACCGCTGCAGCCAGGACGAATATCTGGCGATGGTCCGCGGCTATTGCGGCCATTACGGCATCAAGCTCGGCGACGAAGAGCTGGAGCGCGAGGCGCTGGAATGGTCGACGACACGCGGCTCGCGTTCAGGCCGCGTCGCCTGGCAGTTCACGCAGGAACTGGCGGGCCGGCTGGGTGTGAGGCTGGCGGGGAAGTAACGGTTTTGCAAGAGCCTGTAGCCCGGATGGAGCGCAGCGCAATCCGGGAACAGTTTGGCTACTTGAGAGACCGGACCCGGATTTCGCGGAGCCTGTCATCGGGCGCGCATTCGCGCGACCCGTTGGCTCCATCCGGGCTACGATCGCGTCGCGCCCTCACGCACCATTCAGGAATTGAAGCGGGTCGACCGGGGACGATCCCTTGCGGATCTCGAAGTGAAGTTGCGGCGACCCCACCTCACCCGACTGACCCGACTTGGCAATAATCTGGCCGCGCTTGATCGTGTCGCCGCGCTTCACCATCAGCTCACTCGCATGGGCATATGCGGTGACGTAACCGTTGGAGTGCCGAACCAGAACGAGATTGCCGTAACC
>JACDAG010000115.1 GCA_013695565.1 Bradyrhizobium sp. | reverse complement strand
TTGTGGCGGCGAGCATGTCGCCCTGCGACGAACAGCGCATCACGACGGTGCCCTGCCGCGTGATCAAATCGCTCCAGCGCGCCAGATGCGCGTTCGACTCCCGGTCGGCAAAGCCGATCACGCTGTGTCCCTTCCATTCGTCGCGCCGTTCCGGCAGCGGCCGCCGTGCCACATAGTCGCGCGACGCATAGAAGCCGGTGCCGAGCCGGCCGATCCGGCGACCGATCAGATTCTCCTCGCCGCTGTCGACCGGACGCAGCACGACATCAGCCTCGCGGCGACGGACACTGGCCGGGAACGGATGGGTGATGATCTCGATCTGGATATGGTCGTGCGCGCGCAGGAATGGACCCAACCGCGGCATCAGCCAGTGCGAGGCGAAGGTCGCGCCGATCGACAGCTTGACCACGCCGCGGGCATCCGCACCGGTCGCCGACACCGCGGCCTCGGCGCGCAGCGCCGCCGCCGCCATGGCATCAACGTGCTCGCGAAACTTTCGCCCCTGCGAGGTCAGCGACAGGCCTTCATTGGAGCGTGCGAACAGGGGAATGCCGAGCTGGCCTTCCAGTTCGGCGATCTTGCGGCCGACGGTCGGATGGCTGGAGCGGAGCTGGCGCGCGGCCGCAGCAAAACCGCGGGTTTCCGCCACCGCGACGAACGTCTTGCACAAGTCCCAGTCCATCGGTGATCCCGATCGGTATGTTCACTTCTGAATAAAGGCATGTTCAATATTGAACATCAGCGGCGACCCGTCCAGCCCTATAATGGATGGCATAAGGAAGCTGGCTGGAGCGGAACCGCTCGCCGGACTCAAAACCCAAGAGGGAGGATTGAATGCCGTTGCCCCCGTCGCTTGCCAATTCGCTCGAACTGCCCGTGGTCGGCTCGCCGCTGTTCATCGTGTCCGGGCCCGAACTGGTCATTGCCCAATGCAAGGCAGGGATCGTCGGATCGTTTCCGGCGCTGAACGCGCGTCCGGTCGAGAAGCTCGACGAATGGCTTGATCGAATCGAGAACGAGCTCGGCGAATACAAGGTGCTGCACCCCACAAAGAAGGTCGCGCCTTATGCGGTCAACCAGATCTGTCACGCCTCCAACGACCGCCTGATGAAGGACATGGAAACCTGCGTCAAGCACCAGGTTCCGATCATCATCACCTCGCTGCGGCCGCCGCAGGAGATCGTCGAGGCCGCGCATTCCTATGGCGGCGTCGTGTTCCACGACGTGATCAACGTCAAGCACGCGCGTAAGGCCGCCGAACAGGGTGTCGATGGATTGATTCTGGTTTGCGCCGGCGCCGGCGGACATGCCGGCACGCTGTCGCCGTTCGCGCTGCTGCGCGAGGTCAAGCAATGGTTCAAGGGCACCATCCTGCTGTCGGGCGCGATCTCCGACGGCTGGAGCATAGCGTCTGCGCTCGCGCTCGGGGCCGATCTGGCCTACATCGGCACGCGCTTCATCGCCACCGAAGAGGCCAATGCCGATCTCGCCTACAAGAAGGCGCTGACCGAACACGCCGCGCACGACATTGTCTATTCGAACCTGTTCACCGGCGTGCACGGCAACTATCTCGGGCCGTCGATCGTGGCCGCGGGTCTCGACCCCGACAATCTGCCGGTCGCCGACAAGACCAAGATGAATTTCGGCTCCGGCGGCAACACCAAGTCCAAGGCATGGCGCGACATCTGGGGCTCGGGCCAGGGCATCGGCCAGATCAATGACGCACCGCCGGTCGCCGAGCTGGTCGCGCGCCTGAAAGCCGAATTCGACGACGCGGGCAGCGACTTTCTCAGGCGGGCGCGCGCTTAAGCGGCGCCTCCCGGCTTCGACAACAAATCATAACAGGGGATAGGAACGATGGGCGTATCGCGTACTGCATGGAGCGTCGTGTTCGCATCGTTGGCGACCGTGGCCGTCGCCGCCGACGACAAGGGTGAAATCCGCATCGGCCAGACGCTGCCCTATAGCGGCCCGGTATCCGGCTTCGGCATCATCGGGCGGGCGCAGGAAGCCTATTTCGAGAAGGTCAACGCGGAAGGCGGCATCAACGGCCGCAAGATCAAGTTCATCACCCTCGACGACGCCTACTCGCCGCCGAAGACGGTCGAGCAGACCCGCAAGCTGGTCGAACAGGAGGAGGTGCTGCTGATGTTCGGCTCATTGGGCACCGCGACCAACAACGCCGTGCATCGCTACCTCAATTCGAAGAAAGTGCCGCAGCTGTTCGTGCTCAGCGGCGCCACCAAATGGGCCGACCCGAAGAATTTCCCGTGGACCATGCCGGGCATGGCGACCTATCAGTCCGAGGGCGTCGTCTATGCCAAATATATCCTGCAGACCAAGCCCGACGCCAAGATTGCCATCCTCGCCCAGAACGACGATTTCGGGCGCGACTATGTCGCTGGCTTCAAGCGCGCGCTGGGCGAGAAGGCCGCGACCATGATCGTCTCGGAGGCGAGCTATGAGACCAGCGCGCCTACCATCAGCTCGCAGCTCGCGACGCTGAAGGCGTCCGGCGCCAACGTGATGTTCGGCGTCGTGCTCGGCAAATTCACCTCGCAGATGATCAAGGGCGTCGCCGAGCTGAACTGGAAGCCGGATCTTTTCTTTGTGCCGACCTCGGCGTCATCGATCTCGTTTCTGGAGCCGGGCGGGCTGGACAACGCGGTCGGACTGATCTCGTCGAGCAACCAGAAGGACACGATGGACGCGCAATGGGCCGATGATGCCGGCGTGAAGGCGTATTTCGCGTTCATGAAGGCGCATTTGCCCAATGCGGACCTGAGCAATTCGAACTACGCTGCCGGCTATCATTATGCCAACCTGATGGTGAAGGTGCTGACGGCGTGCAAGGACGATCTCAGCCGCGAGAACATCATGCGTCAGGCCGCCTCGCTGCGCGACGTTCCGCTGCCGCTACTTTTGCCGGGAATAACGGTGTCGACCGATGCCGAGGATTATTTGCCGTTCCAGCAATTGCGGCTGCGGCGCTTCGACGGCAAGAGCTGGGTCGGATTCGGCGAAATTCTGGACGACCGCTAGGGAGAGCGTTGAGTATGAATCGAATCGGCAGACGTCATCCTGAGGTGCGAGCGGAGCGAGCCTCGAAGGATGGGCCACGGGCGCGTGTCATCCGTCGAGGCGCCCAAGCCAGCGGCGCAATTGCGTCGCCGAGCGCACCTCAGGATGACGCGATCGAGTGGCTTTAGGGAGTACATGACTGTGATCATCGGCGGCGAACGCATCATTACCTATCCTGAGATCCACGACCGCATCGCGCGCGCCGCGACGGGGCTCCGCGGCCTCGGCGTCGCCGGCGGCACGCCGGTCGCCATGATGCTGCGCAATGATTTTGCGTTGTTCGAGGTTTCCGGAGCGGCCGCAGCACTCGGCAGTCCCGTGGTACCGATCAACTGGCACCTGAAGGCCGAAGAGGTCGCCTATATCCTCGCCGACAGCGGCGCCGGGATTCTGGTCTGCCACGCTGACTTGTTGCCGCAGATCAGGGACGGCCTGCCCTCCCATATCAAGCTATTCATCGTGACGACGCCGGCGGAAATCGCCGCCGCGTTCAACATTGCGCCCGCGCTGACGCAGGTGCCTGACGGCATGACCGACTGGGATCTTTGGCGCGATACCCATGCGGCTTCGCAGGAGCCGCCGATCGGCAGCGCGCCGATGTTCTACAC
>JACDAG010000110.1 GCA_013695565.1 Bradyrhizobium sp. | reverse complement strand
GCGCTGATCGAGACCGGCCTGTTCCAGGATGTCAGGATCAATCAGGCCGGCGGCCGGCTGGTCGTGACCGTGGTGGAAAACCCGGTGATCGGCCGCATTGCCTTCGAGGGCAACAAGAAGGTCAAGGACGAGCAACTTTCGGCGGAAATCCAGTCAAAGCCGCGGGGCACGCTGTCGCGCCCGATGGTTCAGTCGGACGCCCAGCGCATCTCCGAAATCTACCGCCGTTCGGGCCGCTATGACGTGCGCGTAACCCCGGAAATCATCGAGCAGCCGAACAACCGCGTCGACCTGATCTTCACGGTCACCGAAGGCAGCAAGACCGGCGTCAAGAGCATCGATTTCATCGGCAACAAGTTCTATTCGTCCTATCGGCTGAAGGACGTCATCAAGACGCGTGAATCCAACCTGCTGAGCTTCCTCGGCGGCAATGACGTCTATGACCCTGACCGTGTCGAGGCCGATCGCGACCTGATTCGCCGCTTCTACCTGAAGAACGGCTTTGCCGACGTGCAGGTGATCGCCGCGCTGTCCGAATATGATCCGGAGCGCAAAGGCTTCCTGGTCACCTTCAAGATCGAGGAAGGCCAGCAATACCGGGTTGCCTCCGTCGACTTCCAGACCAGCATCGGCACGTTCGATGCGAGGGCGATGCGCAGCTACTCGCGCGTCAATGTCGGCTCGCTCTACAATGCCGAGGCGCTCGAAAAGTCCGTCGAGGAGATGCAGATCGAGGCCTCGCGGCGCGGGTATGCGTTTGCCATCGTGCGTCCGCGCGGCGATCGTAATTTCGAGCAACACACCGTCTCGATCGTGTTCTCGATCGATGAAGGCCCGCGCACCTATATCGAGCGCATCAATGTGCGCGGCAACACCCGGACCCGCGACTACGTGGTCCGCCGCGAATTCGACCTTTCGGAAGGCGACGCCTACAACCGCGCGCTGGTCGATCGCGCCGAGCGCCGGCTGAAGAACCTCGACTTCTTCAAGAGCGTGAAGATCGTCACCGAGCCCGGTTCGTCGACCGATCGGGTGATCCTGATCGTCGATCTGGAAGAAAAATCGACCGGCGACTTCTCGGTGTCGGGCGGCTATTCGACCACCGACGGTGCGCTCGCCGAAGTCAGCATTTCGGAACGCAACTTCCTCGGCCGCGGCCTGTATGCGAAGGCGTCGGTCACCTATGGCCAGTACGCGCGCGGCTATTCGCTGTCGTTCGTCGAGCCTTATCTGCTCGACTACCGCGTCGCCCTCGGCCTCGACCTGTTCCAGCGCCAGCAGTTGGCCAACAGCTACATTGCGTACGGCACCAAGACGCTGGGCTTCAGCCCGCGGCTGGGGTTCACCCTGCGTGAAGATCTCGCTTTGCAGCTGCGCTATTCGATCTATCAGCAGGAAATCCAGCTGCCGAACGCGCTGGCGAACTGTAACAACAACCCGAACAACGGGCTGCTGGCCTTCAACCCGTCGCCGGCATGGGTGAACTTGAACGGCATACCCGCCGCAACGGCGCTGGGCGCTACCGACGCTTCCGGCACCGGCCTGTGGTGCTACAGCGATGGCGAAGCTTCGCTGCCGGTCCGCAAGGAACTGCAGAGCGGCAGGACGCTGACCTCGGCGGTAGGCTATTCGCTGAACTACAACACGCTGGACAACAACAAGAACCCGACCGACGGTCTGCTGATCGACTGGAAACAGGATTTCGCCGGCATCGGCGGCGACGTCTCCTACCTCAAGTCCTCGATCGACGTGAAATACTACGCCCCGTTGGTGGCCGACGTCGTGGGTCTGATCCGTTTGCAGGGCGGTATGCTCAACCAGATCGGTAACGACTCGCTGCGCATGCTCGATCACTTCCAGATGGGACCGAACCTGGTCCGCGGTTTTGCGCCGAACGGCATCGGACCGCGCGACATCAACCCCTACGGTACGCGTGACGCGCTCGGTGGTACCAAATATTGGGGCGCGTCGGCGGAATTGCAGATGCCGTTCTGGTTCCTGCCGAAGGAAGTCGGGCTCAAGGGCTCGGTCTATGCCGACGCCGGCGGTCTCTATGACTATAAGGGCACGACGGCATGGGCGCAGACGGGCGAAGTCAATGTGCCCGGCTGTATCAAGCAGACCCAGTATCCGAATACCAATCCCGGCACCTGCCTCGGCCTGCAGTATGACGACGGCAATGTGGTCCGCACTTCAGTGGGTGTCGGCTTGATCTGGGTGTCGCCGTTCGGTCCATTGCGCTTCGACTATGCGGTTCCGCTCACCAAGGGTAAGTATGACCGCGTGCAGCAATTCAAGTTCGGCGGCGGTACATCGTTCTAAAGCGTAGCGTTTTCAAGCGAAGTGGACTGCCGGTTCGCGTGAAGAAAACGCGTTAAAACAAAACGAGGCTTCGGTTTTGATCGCTCAGAACCGGGCCTCTGGTGTCACAGCCGGCCGGACTGCGACGGGTGGAATGGCGCAGCCGATATTCTTCAAGCAACCGCCTTCGTCGACGCTGGCTGAGATCGCCGCGCTGACGAAGTCGGTATTGGTCGACCCCGCACGGGGCGGCCACGTCATCCGGGGCCTCGCGTCGCTCGACGAGGCCGGCCCGATGCATCTGGCGTTCTTCGACAACCACAAATACGCCGACCAGCTTGCCGCGACCAAGGCCGGTGCCTGCCTGGTCAGCCCGCGATTCGAGCCGCAGGTCCCCGCCCATGTCGCGGTGCTGCGGGCCGCCCAGCCGTTCCGCGCCTTCGTGCAGATCTCGCGCGAATGGCATGAAGACGCGCTGCGTCCGCAGACCTGGTTCGACAATGCCGGCATTGCGCCCTCGGCGATCATCGACCCGTCGGCCCATCTGGAAGACGGCGTGATCGTCGATCCGCTCGCTGTGATCGGCCCCCGGGTCGAGATCGGGGCCGGCACCGTGATCGGCGCAGGCGCGGTGATCGGGGCCGAGGTGCGGATCGGCCGGGACTGCAATGTCGGCGCCCGGACCGCGATCCAGTTCTCGCTGATCGGCAACAATGTGCTGATCCATCCCGGGTGCAGCATCGGGCAGGACGGCTTTGGCTTCATGGTCTTCGGTCCTGAGGGGCATCTGAAGGTGCCGCAGACCGGCCGCGTCCTGATCCAGAACCATGTCGAGATCGGCGCCAACACCACCATCGACCGCGGCAGCCTGCGCGATACCGTGATCGGCGAGGGCACCAAAATCGACAATCAGGTCCAGATCGGCCACAATGTGACCATCGGCAGGCACTGCGTGCTCGCGGCCCAGATCGGGCTCGCGGGCAGCCTGACGATCGGGGACAATGTAGCGCTGGGCGCCAAGGTGGGCATCAACAACCACCTCAAGATCGGCGACGGCGCCCAGGTCACCGCCATGAGCGCGGTCAAGGATGACGTCCCGCCCAACGGTCGTTGGGGTGGCTATTTTGCCAAACCGACCAGGCAGTGGTTTAGGGAAATTGTTGCGGTGGAGCGACTGGCGCAGGCTGGCGCAGCCGATCCGAAGAATGAGGGGCGGGAGTGATGGAGGAGGCACCGGTCAGGTTTGACCTCGTGGACATCAACGAGATTCTCAAGACGTTACCGCACCGCTTTCCGATGCTGTTGATCGACCGCGTGATCAACATCCGGACCGATTACTCCGGCATCGGCATCAAGAACGTCACCTTCAACGAGCCACCGTTTCAGGGACATTTTCCGGACCGCCCGGTCTATCCCGGCGTGATGATGATCGAGGCCATGGCGCAGACCGCCGGCGTGATCGGCATCAAGTCGGTCGAAGGCACCGAGAAGCCGCGCGCGGTTTATTTCCTGACCATCGACAAGTGCAAGTTCCGCAAACCGGTGATGCCCGGCGACACCATTGAGTACCACATGCGCTCGATCGGCCGCCGCAAGACGATGTGGTGGTTTCACGGCGATGCCAAGGTCAACGGCGCCGTGGTCGCCGAGGCCGATGTCGGCGCGATGCTGACGGATTAATTCTTACAGACAAAACGAGCGCCTGACGCGCTCTGGATATTGCGGTTGAAGAACTGCCCCATCGACGGCGCGCCCATCAGGGCGTCGAAGGTCTCGGCCGGCAGATCGCAATATCGGTCGTAGGCGCCCTTGACCGCGACGATCAGATGGCGCTGGGCGCGGTCGTAGCAGACACGTTGCACGATGCTGCTGCGGCTGATGTCGCGGCACTCGAACGCATTCAAATCGACGCCGTGACGGCTCCCGACATCGATCGTTTCGGAGACGACCGGTGCGGCCAGCAGATGCATCAAAATCGCCGCGGCAGTTCGGACCATGGTGTCACGGGTGTTGAAACATGCCGAGATCATACGTCACTGGACAGATCAGGCAAAGTCGCGGTAACCAGCCGAAAACCCGACGATTTAGCGCTTCTTCCCCTGTTAACGAATAGCGGACCTGTCCCGATGACGACGATCGATCCCACCGCGCGGATTGAAGATGGCGCTGTGATCGGCGAGGGCACCTCGATCGGTCCTTATTGCATCATCGGTCCGCATGTCGTGATCGGCGCCAATTGCAAGCTGGTCGGCCATGTGCACGTCACCGCGCAAACCAGCATCGGCGATGGCTGCACGATCTATCCGTTCGTCTCGCTCGGCACCCCGCCGCAATCGCTGGGCTATCGCGGCGAACTCACCCGGCTCGAAATCGGGGCCGGCTGCACCATCCGCGAATCCGTCACCATGAACGCCGGCACGGTCGCCGGCGGCGGCGTCACGCGGGTTGGCGAGCGCGGTTATTTCATGAACTGCAGCCATGTCGGCCACGACTGCCAGGTC
>JACDAG010000052.1 GCA_013695565.1 Bradyrhizobium sp. | reverse complement strand
GCATTCCCCATGACACCGCGCGGCGGTTTCCGCGCCGCTTGCAGGAACTATGCGGCTACAGCGTCTACAAGGGACAGTTCGGACACATCGACAATCACGACCCGATCGAGCTCCTGGGCCGCGAGCGCGGCAAGCGCATGGTGTGGGAAGCGACGGACGCGAAGAAGGCGCGGGTGGGCGAGGCGGCGAAGCCCTGAAGTTGTCTCCGTCGTTCCGGGGCGCGCATTTGCGCGAACCCGGAACCTCGAGATTCCGGGTTCGATGCTTCGCATCGCCCCGGAATGACGGTAGAGTGATATCTATCCCACCCGCCTAAACCTCAGATACGCTGCCACGCGTCCCTCGCGCTCGGCCTTGCGTCCATAGCGCGTCATCGTGTAGCCGGCCCACGGATCGCGCCAATCGGCGGCGCGTTCGGCCAGCCAGAAAAAATCCGGCGAACGCAGCAGATGCGCCAGCGTCCATGCGCAGTAATCGTCGATGTCGCTGACGAAGCGAAACTCGCCACCTGACTTGATGATGCGCGCCATCGCCGCAACCGTGGCGTCCTGCACGAAGCGCCGCTTCCAGTGCCGGCGCTTCGGCCAGGGATCGGGATGGATCAGATCGATCCGCGCCAGCGATCGCGGCGGCGCCCATGCCAGCAATTCGGCAGCGTCGCCGGCGTAGAGGCGGATGTTGCCGATATTGTGGGCTTCGATCTGCGTCAGGATTTTGGCCATGCCGTTGACATAGGGCTCGCAGCCGATGAATCCGATATCGGGAAAGGCCTGCGCTTCCGCGATCAGATGTTCGCCGCCGCCAAATCCGATTTCCAGCCTGACAGCATCTGGCTTCGTCTCGAAGAGCTCGGTGAGATCATCAGGCGCGGGCGTGCCGATATCGAGCGCCAGATGCGGCAGCAGATTGTCGATCAGATCGGCCTGATGGATGCGAAGCTTGTGACCCTTGCGGCGGCCGAAGAACGAGCCGTGGGCATGCGCGACGCCGCCGTCATCCGGCGGCGCATCGCCATCGCCGATATCGTGCGAAGCCGTCATCGCAGCGTCTGATAAAGCCGGTGCAGCAGCCGCGCCCTTGGCTCGATCGAGGAGATGTACATCTGCTCGTAATGGGTATGCGCGCCCTTGCCGTCGACGCCGAGGCCATCGAGGGTTGCAGTATGCGGTGCTGTGAAATTGCCGTCGCTGCCGCCGCCGGTGAATGTGTCGATGAGATCGAAGCCGATTTCAGCCGCGAGCGTTTTGGCGTGCTCGTACAATGCAGCACCGGCATTGCCCTTTTCGTAAGGCGGACGGTTCAACTCGCCGGTGACGGTGACGCTCACCCCCTCGGTGCGCGATTTCAGGCCGAGGATCGTTGGGACCAGTTCGTCCGCATCGGCAATCGTCGGCACGCGCATGTCGACCTCGGCGTAGGCGTCCTCCGCGATCACGTTCGGCTTGGTGCCGCCCCTGACGACGCCGACATTGACGGACACGCCGCGCTTGTGGTCGTTCATCGCGTCTAACGTCCCGATGATATGGCCGAGTTCGCGGATGGCGCTGCGGCCGTCTCCGGGCCGTGTGCCGGCGTGCGACGGCACGCCCTTGATGAAGACTTCGAAGCGCGCGACGCCCTTGCGTCCGGTGACGATTTTGCCGCCGTCGCGGGCGGGTTCGGTCACCAGCACATATTTTGCTTTTCGTCCCTCGGCCTCGATCAGGGCACGCGACGTCGGACTGCCGATTTCCTCATCGGAGACGAACATCTGGGTGATGCCGAGCGGGGACCGCGCGCTGTCCGCGCAGATCCGGCGAAAGGCATGGTAGGCGAGATAAGCGCCGCCCTTCATGTCATAGATGCCGGGCCCGAAGGCGCTGTCGCCTTCGATCTTGAACGGCAGCCGCTCGATGAACCCCATCGGATGCACGGTATCGAGATGGCTCAGCACCAGGATGCCCGGCGCGTCCTGCCCCCATGACGAACGCGTGACCAGATGATCCCCGCATCCGCCCTTGCCGGCGATCCGCTCCACAGTCGCGGGCAGATCGCGGTAGCCATCGGCTACGAGGTCGGCGAGCTTGTTGACCTGTGCGGGCACATCGGTCGGAGTCTCGATTTCGACCCAGCGGCGGATGCCTTCCAGGATCGCGCTGGGATCAAAGAGGTTAGTGGTCGCATCTGTCATCGGCGCATCTCTCAAGAATTTGGCTTCTTGCATTTGACGCGTTTTCTTTCCGCGAACCGGTACCCACCTCGCTCGAAAACGCTCTAATGTCATGCGCTCGCGCCGGCGGGCGCGTCAATCGGAACATCCGGTTATGGGATTAGAATCAGCGCTTGTCGTGGCCTTCGCGCGCGGCGATCTGCTCGACCAGTTCAACAATGCTACGGCGCATTTTGGCGTCGGTGATCCGGGTGAAGGCGCGCGTCAGCGCCAGGCCTTCGGCGGTCGCTAGAAAATCGGAAACATAGGCGGGCGAACCGCTCTCGCTGAAGCCTTCCGAATTGACCATGCCGCTCGGGCCGCCGTCGAACAGAAACGATACCGGCACCTGCAAGATTTCCGAAATCTGCTGCAGCCGGCTGGCGCCGACCCGGTTGGTGCCCTTTTCGTATTTCTGAACCTGCTGGAACGTAAGGCCCAATGCTTCGCCAAGTTTTTCCTGGCTCATGCCCAGCATGATGCGACGCATGCGGACACGACTGCCGACATATTTGTCAACAGGGTTTGGCGCTTTGATGGACATCTCCAACACTCCTGGGATTGCGCGCCGGGGAATGAGGCAAACGTAAGTGGTGTATGCCTCAGGCGCCGGTACCGTCAAATCCTGCTCGGAGGATCGGGTCGAACTGCGGACAATTTGAGCAATGAACTGACTGGTTCTTGTTTTTGGTTGCGTCCATAGAATGCGAATTGCGCGGTCGGTCTGTCAACTAGTTAGTGGATTGGCGCAGGCCCGTTCTCCGGCGACAGCAACAACCGGCAATATGTAAGTCTCAGGCCTTTCGCCTCGCAAAGCGGCGACGGATGACTAGCAGCAATGCAACAGCCAAAATCACGCCTGCTGGAATGTCTCTAAGGCGGGCATAAATCGTCGGCGGCAAAGCAGACGGCAGGTTGGCGTCCAGTACGCCTTCAATGCCAAGGCCGAGCCGTGCGACAATACGTCCCGATGGATCGATCACCGCTGAAATGCCGGTGTTGGCTGCACGAACGACAGGCAGGCCTTCTTCGACGGCGCGCAGGCGCATCTGCTGCAGATGCTGATAAGGGCCGGTCGAAATGCCGAACCAGCCGTCATTCGTCAGATTGATAATCCAGCCCGGGCGCTCGTCAGCTGTCGTTATATCGCCGGGAAATATCGCCTCATAGCAGATCAAGGGCAGTGCGCGAGGCGCGTTCGGGATATCCATGGCGCGGCGGCGCGTGCCCGGAATGAATCCGCCCTGGACTCTCGTTAACTGCACGAAACCGAACTTTTCCATCAGTTCCTGAAACGGCAGATATTCGCCGAACGGCACCAGATGCAGCTTGTCATAAACCGACAACACGCTGCCGTCATGGTCGATGACATAGATCGAGTTGTAGGCGCGCGCGAAACGGACGCCCGGCGGCAGGTCGGGTGCGCGCACCGCACCGGTGATCAGCGCGGTGCCCTTGGGCAGGAGATCGGCGATCTGCGCCATCGCATCGGCTTCACGGGTCAAAAAGAATGGAAACGCGGATTCCGGCCAGATCAGGATGTTCGCATCGGCGACGCCGGTCGATTGCGGCCCCGAGGCCCGATCGGACAGTGTCAGGTATTTCTGCATCACTTGCGCCTTGGCGCCGTAATTGAATTTGACGTCCTGCTGCAGATTGGGCTGCATGATGCGCAGTTTGACCTTCGTGAGCACGGTCGGCTGCAACGACAGCCGTACGGCGCCGAACACCGCCATGAGAGCGAGCAGGCCGAGCGCCGCCACCGGCGCGATCCAGGGCTTTCGTCCGCGTGAACTGCCATCGATCAGCACAGCCGGGCTTGCGAAGACCGCCACGGCCAGGAACGTCATGCCCCACAACCCGATCAGCGAAGCCGTCTGCGCCAGTGCCAGCGGTTCCGACAGAGAATAGAAGAATGAATTCCACGGGAATCCGGAGAGCAGATGGCCACGCAGCCAGTCGGTGATCGTGAGGCTGATCGCGAGCGCGAGCAGCCGCGACGCG
>JACDAG010000056.1 GCA_013695565.1 Bradyrhizobium sp. | reverse complement strand
GATTGCTTCGCTTCGCTCGCAATGACCGGGTGAGACGTCGGATTCACATTTCTAACAGCGAGGGGATGTGCGCGCTTTGCGTGGGGGGCGACGCAGTGGCGCTTCCTTCAGGGCTGCGGCCAGAGTTTTAGGCCCCTTGAAGCTTTGCAGGCCTGATTGATCGCACCCGCCGTACATCGAAACGGAGGATCGCAAGCCATGACGGTGAGCAGCGATTGTGATCGCGCTCCTTCAATGTTGCGAGCCGTGGGCCGCACTCACGGCGATGAACGCCAAGACGGCGACAATGCCAAGGGTGATCAGCATGTCGAACTGCTCCCGATCAATCTGCCCAAGGGTAAATCATACCCGTGGTCACGCTTGTCCCAGTGCACAAAGAGTTTTCGTCTCACGTAAAAATTGGGCGCCAACCTGCAACGCAGTTGGGCAATCCGGAGTAGGTAATCCTATTTGGAAACCTGCTGCGGCCGTGGTTTGGCGGGCGCGGTGTTGAGAATCATCTGACGTAGTTGCACCACCTCGGCATAGCGAACGCGAAGCGGCTTACCTGGCCTGCTCGCCGGCATATTGTTTCGCCTTGTCGGACGACTTTGCTTCATGACTCCCCCGTCACGGTGCTCTGATCACACTTTAGGGGAGTGACGGCAACGGGAGTGTGAAATGGACCACACGATCCCAAACAAAAAGAGCGCCCGAAGGCGTTCCCAAGTCTGTTGCCGCGGGCCGGCCATTCGACGGCCAATTTCTGGTGACACCTACCATGCCGAGTCGGCAGGGCGGATTACGCCTTCCGCCTTCGCTCTCCGAACTACGGCGGACAAGTCGGCTCAATCCGCCCTACAAGCCTGTTCCCAGGAGTGACCATGATTCTCAATCGACGCACCTTGCTGGCCGCCGCATCCGGCCTGGCCGTCTGGCCGGCGCTAGCCGAGGAGCCGCCGCCGGCGCTCGTGGCGTATGAGCGCGAAACCGGCGGGCGGATCGGGCTCTATGCCGAAAATCTCGCAACCGGTGCGAAGATCGCGTGGCGCGCCGATGAACGTTTTGTGACGTGCAGTACCTTCAAGGCCTCGCTCGCCGCGTTCGTGCTGGCGCGGATCGACCGCGGCGAAGACAGGCGGGAAGCGATGGTGGGTTATGGTTCAAAGGACCTGCTCGAATACGCCCCCGTCGCCAGACAGAACCTTGCCCATGGCGCGATGTCGGTCGCAGACATGTGCAAGGCGACCGTCGAACTCAGCGACAACACCTGCGCCAATTTGCTGCTGGCGCGGGCAGGCGGTCCGTCTGCCATGACGGCGTTCTGGCGCGCGACAGGAGACACGGTCTCGCGGCTCGATCACAATGAGCCGGAACTCAATCGCTCGCCGCCGGGCGATCCGAACGACACCACGACGCCTGCGGCGATGGCGGGCAATATGCGCCGCTTCCTGCTTGGCGATGTCTTGTCGCAAGCCTCGCGCGAACACCTCACGGGGTGGATGGTGAACTGCAAGACCGGCGACAACCGGCTGCGCGGAGGTTTGCCTGACAACTGGAAGATCGGCGACAAGACCGGCAACAATGGCAAGGACGCCGCCGGCGACATCGCGATGGCCTGGCCGGCCTCAGGCGGTCCGGTCGTGGTCTGCGCCTACACGCAAGGCGGCGCGCCAACGCCGGATCGGTTCACGGCTGTTTTTGCGGAGATCGGGCGGATGGTCGGTGACAAGCTGGGTTAGCCGCAAGGTGGGCCGGATAGTTGGCTCCATTCCACCCTGCGAACTGCCGTTTGATGACGCTTAGCGACCTGATGGAGTGGCTCGCTGCACCGCACAACAGCTTTCGCTTGGCTATCGCGAGAATCAAGGCACACTTCGTCCATCGGTCATGACGGGGACGAGCATGGACGCGATGGAAACCGTGGTGTTCTGGATGGCGGCGATCTGGGGCCCAAGCCTTTTGCTGATGGCTTACCTGATGATCCCTTGGCGTCGACGGCAAGTCGACTAGAATATTTTCCTGACGACCCAGCCGATGAGGCAGAGCCACCCGATCGTGGCTATGGCAATCGCGATCAGGTAGTTCACTTTCATCCAGGCTTGACGCATCGATGCAGGCTACGGTTTGAGGCTTGGGAACGTCCAGTGACGAACAAAGCCGCCAGGCGGAATATGATCGCGTGACGGCTTCGCTGGTTTCGGCCCGGACATGGAGAAAAAGTCCGGTACTGGATTCCATAGCTCACCCCGCAGAGGCTGCAATCGAAGTCGCATCTTAACCTAATCATTCAACCTTAAGGCCCCGAGGGCATGCTTCGCTGGAAAAGCTCTAGTTGTGGCTGGTCTGCTTTTTCATGGCGACCGCAAAACTCTGCGCAGCGGTGTTCTCAAAGCTCTGCGCAGCGGTGATACCGAACGCGTGCGCGGCAAGCTCTGCTTGCGCGACTTTTTCACGTAGCGAAATCACATCAGACATTTGCTTGGTGAGCTGGTCTTGCGAGACGAGGCGCTGGTCTGTTGGCTTTGTCATGTGGCACTAACTCGCGGCGGCGCGAAATGTTCTCCGCGCGCCCCACGGCCGAGATTATCCCATATGGGTTAGGTGGGACTCCCGCGTTAATTGTTGTCACGGTGCCGCTGGCAACGACTTCGACTACGTTTCGCCGGGGGATCGTGCAACGCATACATCAAGCCTGCAGATATCTGCCTTCCCCAATGGTCGGCCGTCGCGCAGAGGATGTGATAGCGGCGGTGCCGTACAGCGCGGCAGATTGGGCCGACTTGCCCGCCCTTCGAACTTCAAGCCGGCATCCGCCCACCAAAAAACGGCATCAGCGCCTGGCTCAGCGTATGCGGCCGCCCGGACGTAAAAACCATCTCGGCGCCGGCAGTGTCGCTCTCGCGGCCGGGGGTGCCGAGCAGGTCGGAGACGCGGCGCGCGATCGCGGGCGCCGGATCGATCCAGTCGACCGGCCATGGCGCGAGTTTGACGAGGCGATCGAGCAGCAGCGGATAATGCGTGCAGGCCAGCACGACCGTGTCGGTGCGGGCGGCATCGCTGGCGCCGGTGCCGACGAAGCACGGCGCGAGCTCGGCCGAGATGTCCTTGTCGCTGACGTAGTAGCCATTGAGTGCGCGTTCGGCCAGCGAGGCGAGTTCGGCGGAGCCGACCAGCGTCACCTCGCAACCCCCGGCGAAATCGTCGATCAGCTTCCTTGTGTATTCGCGGTTCACCGTGCCCCTGGTGCCGAGCACCGACACGCGTTTTGTTCGCGAGCTGGCGCAGGCCGGCTTGATCGCGGGCACGGTGCCGACGAACGGCACGGAATAGGCGTTGCGCAGATGCGTCATCACCAGCGTCGAGGCGGTATTGCAGGCGATCACGACCAGATCGGGAGAGTGGGCCGCGATCAGTTCGCCGACCAGCGGCACCACGCGGGCGATGATCTGCTCCTCGCTGTGGTGGCCATAGGGGAAGAAGGCGTCGTCGGCGACATAGACGTAATGCGCGTCGGGCCGGCTGCCTACGATCTCACGGAGCACCGTGAGGCCGCCAAGGCCGGAGTCGAAGACGAGAATCATCGGGGGAACTGACACGGCGTCGTTTTAGCTGATCCGCGGTTGGCGTTCAGCTGTTTTGGCGGCCTGGGCCCGCAATTTGCACAAACCGGTGAACTCTCATGATTTGAGATCGCGTCGATTGCCGCCGCCAGCTATCAGGACAAGCCGTTGCCGTTACGAGCGAAATCGTCGAACCCTCGATACCAGAGGTTGAGCAGGACATGATCCGGAATACGCATGCAAGCTGGGGCAGTCTCGCCCGTGGATTCCACTGGGTCCTCGGCCTCACTATCATCGGCATGATCGCCTATGGCTGGTGGATGAACCATTTTCCGGCGCGGCCGGACCGCTTCTTCTATCGCTCTATTCACGCCGATATCGGTTATGCGGTGCTGTTGCTGATGGTGCTGCGCCTGGTCTGGCGCGGCCTCAATCCGACGCCAGCCTTGCCCGTCGGCTCGCCGCGCTGGGAACGGATCGCCGCGCGCGTCAGCCATGGAGCGCTCTATGCCGTCACCATCCTGGTCGCGGTGCTCGGCTGGGCGCATTCCGGCGCGCGCACGCCAAATTATTCGGACTGGTTCGGGCTGTTCCACGTCCCGCAGATCACCGCGCCCGACAAGGCCGAAGCGCAGGCCTGGGAGGACCGTCACATCTTCTTCGCCTATGTGCTGCTGGCGCTGATCGTGATCCACCTTGCGGCGGCGGTGTGGCATCACTTCGTGCGGCGGGATCGTGTTGCTGCCCGCATGATCGACGGTGAGGCAGGGTGAGTGCGAGGCGGCGACTGTACAGCGTACACGTCGTCCTGAGGTGTGAGCGCAGCGAGCCTCGAAGGATGGGCCGCGGGCTGTATCCATCCTTCGAGGCTCGCCGAAGACGGCGAGCACCTCCCGAGCGAACGCAAGTGCGTTCGTCCGGGGATGGCGACCTATCGCCTTAGCTTTCCCCGAACACGCGCTTGAAGATCGTGTCGACGTGCTTGAAGTGGTAACCGAGGTCGAACTGTTCTTCGATCTCGGCGTCGCTGAGATGCTTCTTCACGTCGGGGTCTTTTTTCAGCAGCGTCAGGAAGTCGCCTTCGCCGCGCCAGACCGGCATCGCGTTGCGCTGTACGAATTTGTAGGCATCCTCGCGGCTGGCGCCCTTTTGTGTCAGCGCAATCAGGAGCCGCTGCGAGTGCACGAGGCCGCCGAGGCGGTCAAGGTTCTTCTGCATGTTCTCGGGGTAAATCAGCAGCTTCTCGATAAGGCCGGCGAGGCGCATCAGCGCAAAATCGAGCGTCACGGTGGCATCGGGTGCGATCATGCGTTCGGCTGACGAGTGCGAGATGTCACGCTCGTGCCAGAGCACGACGTTTTCCATCGCCGGGATCGCATAGGCGCGCACCATGCGCGAAAGACCGGAGAGATTTTCCGACAGCACCGGGTTGCGTTTGTGCGGCATCGCCGAGGAACCCTTCTGGCCCTCGGAGAAGAATTCTTCGGCTTCCAGGACTTCGGTGCGCTGCAGGTGACGGATTTCGGTGGCGAGACGTTCGACCGAGGAGGCGATCACACCCAGCGTCGCAAAATACATCGCATGGCGGTCGCGCGGGATGACTTGCGTCGAGATCGGCTCCGGCGCCAGTCCCATGGCTTTCGCAACATGTTCTTCGACGCGCGGATCGATCTGCGCGAAGGTGCCGACGGCGCCCGAGATCGCACAAGTTGCGACTTCCTTGCGGGCGGCAATCAGGCGCTCGCGGGCACGGGAAAATTCCGCATAGGCGTAAGCGAGCTTGAGCCCGAACGTCACGGGTTCGGCGTGGATACCGTGGGAGCGGCCGATGGTCGGCGTCATCTTGTGTTCGAAGGCGCGCTTCTTCAGCGCTGATAGCACCTTGTCGACGTCGGCGATGAGGAGATCGGCAGCCCGGGTCAGCTGCACGTTGAGGCAGGTGTCGAGCACGTCGGAGGAGGTCATGCCCTGATGGACGAAGCGGGCCTCGGGGCCGACGATTTCGGCCAGATGGGTCAGGAAGGCGATGACATCATGCTTGGTCTCGCGCTCGATCTCGTCGATCCGTGCGACATCGAAGGTCGCATCCTTGGCCTTGGTCCAGATCGTCTTTGCCGCTTCCCTGGGGATCGTGCCGAGTTCCGCCAGCGCGTCGGCCGCATGCGCCTCGATCTCGAACCAGATCTTGAAGCGGGTCTGCGGCTCCCAGATGGAGGCCATTTCCGGGCGGCTGTAGCGGAAGATCATCGTCGACTCCGGGAGAATTGTTTTTTACGCCGCGCTTTAACAGAGCCGCCCAAGTGAGACAAACAAGAGAGGCAAATGGCCGGCAAAAGGGGCAGGGATAACGCCGGGCCAGACCTGGATTGGGTGCCGGGCGGGCTGCCGGGGCGGCTTTCAATCACGGAACATTGAATAACAGATATTGAAATCTGTCAGCGAGACGTGCTATATCCTTCTTCGACGCCACGGATAGCGGCGTCACCCCCGGCTCGTTGGCAATGGGCCCGGGGACTTGAAGAGGACTTAAGCCATGACCATCGAAATCATTCATCTGACGACACAAATCCAGCGCTGGCTGAACGCCCAGGTGGCCCGCCATCTGGAAGCCCAGGCCGCCCGTTTGGGACCGCTGAAAAGCTGAACCTATCGAGCCCCCAAGGGTTATTTGAGGGTTACAAAGAGATCAAATGACCACTTATTCCACCATTCCGCAGGTGCGCGCATGAACGAAGTCGTGGTTTTGACCCCTGAGCGAATTCTGGAGGTCACCGAGGACGTATTGCGCCGCTTCGGGCTGGCCAAGGCCACGGTGGTGGACGTTGCCCGTGCGCTGGATGTCAGCCACGGCAGCGTCTATCGACATTTCCCGAGCAAGGCGTCGCTGCGCCAGGCCGTTGCCAAACGCTGGCTCGACCGCGCCAACGCGCCGCTGCAGAAGATCGCCGAAACGACCGGACCGGCGCCGGCGCGGCTCGAGAAGTGGCTGCGCACGATGTTCGAGATCAAATGCAAGAAGGTCTCCGAAGATCCCGAGATGTTCCAGACCTATTTGACGCTGGCGCGCGAAGCCTGCGAAGTGGTGCAAGCGCACAAGGACCGCCTCGTCGGCCAGGTCGCGCATATTCTCTCCGACGGCGTCAAGCAGGGGGTATTCCAGATCGCGGACGCGCAGGTGACGGCGCGCGCGGTGTTCGACGCCACCACCCGCTACCATCATCCCGCGCATTCTGACGAATGGCGCGATCCGCAGACGCCGGCCCGCATCGACGCGTTGCTGGCGCTGCTGCTCAGGAGCCTGGAAGCGCCGAAGAAGCGCTAACCGCGCACGCGCCTTCCGCCTCAGTGCGTGCCGCCTCATTGCGTGCCGCAGGCCTCCCGTTGTTTGATATCCATCAAGACATTTGCCGGCACCGGCGCGATGGTGGATGCGGAGGAAAAGGTGCGTCTTGCGGTCTTTGCGGATATCCATGCCAACCGGCAGGCGTTCAGCGCCTGCCTTGAGGCGGCACGCGCACGCGGCGCGGAGCGGATCATCTGCCTCGGCGACATCGTCGGCTATGGCGCCGATCCGGAATGGGCGGTCGAGACCGTGATGGATCTCGTCGATGACGGCGCCATCGCCGTGCTCGGCAACCACGACAATGCCATCAGCACGCCGTCCGAGAGCATGAATGCGGTAGCCCAGGCCGCGATCGAATGGACGCGCGGCCGGCTCAGCGCGCCGCAACGGCGGTTCCTCGCCGAATTGCCGCTGACGCGGCAGGAGGACGATCGCCTCTACGTGCATTCCGAAGCCAGCAATCCTGCGCGATGGCGCTACGTCCAGGGCACGCCGGACGCCGCCCGCAGTCTCGAGGCGACGGACGCCCACGTCACATTTTGTGGGCACATCCACCGGCCGGCGCTCTATTCAATG
>JACDAG010000035.1 GCA_013695565.1 Bradyrhizobium sp. | reverse complement strand
GCGCCATGCCGTTGCCCTTCACCAGTGTCTCGGCACCGGCCTCGGACGCCAGCGGCGTGTCGCAGATGAACAGCGCGCCGCAGATCTTGTATTGCTGCGGGTTGCCGACCAGGGCGTCCAGCACGTTCTTCTGGTTCATCGCGGCAAAGGCGGCGCGGCGAACCTTGACGTTGTCGAAGGGCGGATAGAGGAAATTCATCCGGCCCATGGTCTGGAAGCCGAGCTTGCTCAGGACCTCGACCTTGAGGTCCTTGTTGGCGGCAAGTATCGGCACGAGATCGAACGGCGTGGTCTCCATGAAATCGATATCGCCGGATTGCAGCGCGTTCACCGCGGTCTGCGCGTCCGCCATCGTGATCCACTCGACGCGGTCGACCTTCACGACCTTGCCGCCGGCGGTCCAGCTCGGCGCCTCCTTGCGCGGCAGATACTCCTTGTCCTTTTCATAGGCTGCCTTCACGCCGGGCTGGAATTCAGCCTCGACGAATTTGAAGGGACCGGAGCCGACCTGCTCCTTGATCTGCTGGGTATTTGGCGTTTCCGCAAGCCGCTTCGGCATCATGAACGGCACGATCGATGACGGCTTGCCGATCGATTCCAGCACCAGCCCGTAGGATTCCTTCAGCTTCAGCGTAATGGTTTTGGCATCAGTGGCTTCGAGGCTGGCGGTGAAGTCCATCAGCTTCTGGCCCATGCCGTCGGCCTTGGCTCAGCGCTGCAGCGAGGCCACGCAATCTTCCGCGGTGACCGGCGCGCCGTCATGCCACTTCAAGCCGTCGCGCAGCGTGAACGTGTAGGTGAGCTTGTCGTCCGAGACTTTCCAGTCCGCTATCTGCGGCGTGATCCTGAAACTGGAATCAGTCGCCAGCAGCGTGTCGTAGACCATGTAGCCATGGTCGCGCGTGATGTAGGCAGTGGTGAAACCGGGATCGATGATGCGCAGATCGGAATGCATCACCGCGGTGATGGTCTTGCCGGCGGCCATTGCCGGCGATGTCCGCGCCTGCGATGTCAGTGCCACCGAGAGCGCAATAACCGGCAGCGTGAGGGTCGAAGCTAGCGTGGGACGTTTCCAGCGCGTGATGCGAAACATTCGATCTCTCCTGACGTGAAACAGTGGACGACTAGGCGTGTGACCTCTGGCTTCTGACTTTCAGATTTGGCCAGTCGCCCCCAAGGCGACCCTGCCTAAAATGTTGGCGAGCGAGCCTGATGGCCTTCCAAGCAAAAGCTATTCCAATTCCCCCGCACTTGAAGGGTGCACGACGCCGCACCCCGCAGCAAGCCGACCTTCGTCGGCTGGGGCAATACACCCACGCGCCATTTGGGGGCGTCCGTCGAGCGGTTCTCAGCCAAGGATCGATCGGTACAAGGCCAGATATCGATCGGCCATGCGATCTACCGTGAAGCGGGCCGATACCGCAGCACGGCAGGCAGCGCGATCGATTTCGTCGATGCGGCCGATCGCATCGACCGCCGCATTAGGACTGTCGACCAAAAATCCGGTCACGCCGTCATCGATCAACTCGGGCATCGATCCCCGGTTGCAGGCAATGACGGGCGTCCCGCAGGCGAGCGCTTCCACCACCGACAGGCCAAACGGCTCGTCGAAATTGATGAGGTGGAGCAGCGCGCGCGCAGAGCCCAGCGTCTTTCCGCGCTCCGCGCCCCCAACCGGGCCGAGATAGACCACGGACCCGTCGCCGAGGGCGGGTGCGACGTGCTCGTTATGATAGTTCTGGTCCTGGACGATGCCGGCCATGATCAATCTCCGTCGAGATCGATGCGCCGCCGTGATCGCTTCAGCGGCCCCCTTGTCGGGGTGAATGCGGCCGAAGAAGAGCAGGTCCTCGCTGCCGTGCGGATCGAAGGGGAAGTCCCCGAGCGGGATGCCATGGTGGATCGTTGCGGCATAGCGCAAATCCGGATGGCGATCGGCCGCGCTGATGGCGACATAGTGGACGCTATTTTCGTATGCCTTGTAGGCAGGCAGGATGCGCATCGACGAAAAGCCGTGGATCGTCGTCACCACAGGGGTTCCGACCAGGCGCGAGAAGGCGAGCGGCACGAAATCGGCCTGATTATGAATCAGGTCGAACTCACCGGCCTGCTCAAAGACATGGGCGACATGGAGCATCTCCCACACTTTTGCGTCGATCGTGGGATCCTCGGAATAGGGCGCCGGGCAGACGGCATCCAGCCTGCCTGCCGTCCTGCTGTCCTTCGTGGCGAACAGCGTGACGTCGACACCGCGCGCGACCAAGGCCTCGGTCAAGAGACTCGTCACCTGCTCCCAGGGGCCGTAATGGCGCGGCGGTGTACGCCAGGAGATCGGCGCCAGCATGGCGATACGCAAAGTGGTCATCCTTCTCTGCCGTGTGCTAACTGGCCTTGAGCACGACAGCTTCATTCGACCCTAACAGGACGGCGCCGTCTTCGACCAGCGCCGCATCCTCGATGGTGGACAGCAGCAACCGGCTGCCGCGCGCCCAATCCGGCAATTGCAGCCGGTGCTGCCGTTCGCCGAGGTTGAGCGCCACGATCATTCGCTCCGCGTCGTGTCGGCGTTCGTAAACCAGCGTGTCGTCTTCGACGTTCAACAGAACGAAGTCGCCGATCGACAAAGTCGGGCAAGCGCGTCTGAGCGCCAGCAAGCGACGATAAAGTGCCAGGATGGATTGAGTATCTTGCGTCATCCGCGCCACATTGCGCGTCGGCCAGTCGGCATGGAGCGGCAGCCACGGCTTGGCGTTGGTGAAACCGGCATTCTCGCTGTCGTCCCACGGCATCGGCGTACGCACGGGATCGCGGCCCAGCGCCAGACCGGGCTCACGCAATTCGCGCGGGTCCCGGACTTGCGATGATTCGATCATGACATCGCTCAAACCCAGTTCGTCGCCATAGTAGAGTGTTGGCGTGCCGCGGAGCGTCAGCAACAACACCGCCGCGACGCGGGCCTGGGCCTGCCCACGCCTGGCCGCAACGCGCGGCCGGTCATGGTTGCCGAGCACCCAGTTTGGCCAGCCACCCGGCGGCAGTGCCGCTTCATAATTGGTGATGACAGTCGCAAGGGAACGCGCATCCCACCGGGTATCGATGAGCTGGAAATTGAACGGCAGATGCATCTCCGGGCGTTCACCGCCGTAATAATGCATCAGCCGATCGACCGGCAGGTAGATCTCGCCAATCAGAACCCGATCACCTTGTCCTCTGGCGCCATAGCCGTCGGCGATTTCGCGCATCTCGGCGGCGAGCCGGTGCACCTCCGGCTGGTCTGTCGAATGCAGTTGAAGCAGTCGGTGCATTTCGCCCATTTCGAACCGATAAGTCGGGTTGGGCGGATTGTCGGGGAAGTCTGCCGCTTTGACCATGTGCCACAGCACGTCGATGCGGAAACCATCGACGCCGCGGTCGAGCCAGAAACGCATTACATCGTACATCGCCGCCTGCACGGCGGGATGACGCCAGTTCAGATCCGGCTGCTCCTTGAGGAAGGCGTGGTAATAATATTGTCCCGTGACCTCGTCCCATTGCCAGGCTGAGCCGCCGAAATCGCTGATCCAGTTGTTGGGCGGTCCGCCGTCAGCGGCGGCATCGCGCCAGATGTACCAGTTTCTTTTTTCATTATGTCGCGAAGCGCGGCTCTCGACGAACCAAGGATGCTGGTCGGAGCTGTGGTTGGGCACGAAGTCGAGCAGAACCTTGAGTCCCCGCCGATGGGCTTGCATCAGCAGGTCGTCGAAATCCGTCAGGTCGCCGAAGCGCGCATCGATGTTGCAATAATCGGCAACGTCATAGCCGAAATCAACCATCAGCGACGGGTAGATGGGAGAGATCCAGATCGCATCGACACCAAGGCTCACGAGATAATCGAGCCGTCGCGCGATCCCGCTGAGGTCGCCGATGCCGTCGCCGTTGGTGTCCTGAAAAGAGCGCGGGTAGATTTGGTAGATGACACACGTCTGCCACCAGAGTGCGGTCATGCAAAAGCCGATCCGAGCCGTGATTGAATGACTCTCTACCTGTTATGATCGGAAGTCGACGGCTTTCTCCCGATCCAGTACATCGGACCGGTCGGACCTATTGCCGTGCCGGCCGGCTTTCTGGCGGAGGTCCGCTTTGCGCCGGAGTTGGGGAGGTGACATCGGGTTTCAGCGATCGATACCATTCCAAGAGGGATTGTGGCTCGCTGAATTAGATTTCGCAGCCGACCGAATTCAAAGCCTTGCGCAGGCCACCAAACGCGCTCAGCCGACAGAGCCCGGTCGCGCCGGCGGCCGTCGAACGCTCGGGACTGGTAGCTCGCTTGATGTCGGCGGTCCTTGGCTTCGGCTTGGGAAGGGCAGCGGCAGTGAGCTTCTTTGGTTTAGGATCGTGCCGGGGGCGGTTGTTGATCCCTGGAGCCTGCGAAGGCCCGATCGTGGCGGCTTGCGAAGCAGGAACGCGTTCGTTGACGGGAACAGGCTGTGCTGGCGTCTCGCTTTTCGCATCGGTGATTTCAAGTCGGTCAGCCTTCGCCAACGCAGCATGTGAATCGGAAATGCCTGGGGTTGTCTCGGCTAGGGGCTGAACGACCGCTACTGCAGTACGCGGTGGCGTCCTGAGTTCCATTGCCGCCAGTACGCCTACACCCAAGGGGATGAGGAGGCCCGCCAACACCATTCTCAGCATGATGTTCCTCCGACCAGGACAGTGCCGGTGCAAATTCTCCAATCTAATGAGGCAATCTGGCGGCGGCCCACGTAACAACCTGACCCACGTACAGGATGTTTGCAGAGAAGGTTAACCGCCCGCCGGTGTCGCCTTCTGACCGCCGGACTTTTTCTTTCGATCGGGCGGCGAGATAAATCCGCAGACCTCTGCAAATTCCGCGATCACTCGCCCTCGGCGAAGCCGGCCCGGACCACTTCCTCGCGCTTCCGCCGCAGGTGGTTGCGCAGGATATGGGCAAGCCCGCCGGCATCGCGCCGCTGCAGCGCGTTCAGGATTCCCTCGTGCTCCCTGATCGCAAGCGCCCAATGCTCCGGCGACATCGGCGTAATGAACCGTGCCCGTCTGATGCGCGCGGCGATCGATTCATAGAAGCCGGCGAGCACCGCGTTATCGGCCGCGCGAACGATGGCCTCGTGGATCAACCGGTTGCAGCGATAATACGACAACAGATCCTGCGCGCGATAATGCTCGACCATGTTCGCCTGCAGGTCGGCGATCTCGCGCAGTTGCTCGTCGGTAATGCGGGGGCACGCCAATTCGCCGGCCGTAGCCTCCAGCGCCTCGCAGACTTCAAACAGTTCCGAGACGTCCTTTTGCGTGAGCTTGGCGGCGCGCGATCCGCGATTGGGCAGCAGCACCACAAGCCCTTCGGCCGCGAGCACCTTGAGCGCCTCGCGCAACGGGGTCCGCGATATCGCAAAGGACGCGCACAACTCGCGTTCGGGAATGCGCGCACCCGGCGGGATTTCGCCCTCCGTAAGCACGTGCCTGAGGCGGGAAACCACCTCGTCATGCATCATATCGAGCTCTCCCTGGGCGACTCGGCGGAACTATTTTGAATGCAAAAATGATCCATTCCAAGCGAATTCGGATAGAATCCTATTGCATTGGACCTATTTTGCATTCAAAAATAGCTCTCGTCGCCAAACTACGTTTCCATCCTGAGGGGGCCCGTCAACAAAATGAATGCAAACGCCACCCCGGAAACAGAGCTGCTTTACGAGGTTAGCGACGGCATCGGCCGGATCATTTTCAACCGGCCGCAGGCGAGAAACGCGCTGACGTTCGGCATGTACGAGCGGCTGGCCGCCATCTGCGAGGCCGCTTCCGGCGACCGTACCCTCAAGGTGCTGATCCTCAGTGGCGCGGGCGACAAGGCGTTCGCGGCCGGTACCGACATCAATCAGTTTCGCGCGTTCAACACCCCGCAGGATGCCATCGGCTACGAGGCCAGGATCGATCGCGTGCTGACGACGCTCGAACAATGCCGGGTACCGACCATTGCGGCGATCAACGGCGCTTGCACCGGCGGCGGCGCCGCGATCGCCGCGTGCTGCGACCTTCGCATCGGCACCAGGACCGCGAAATTCGGATTTCCGATTGCGCGCACGCTTGGCAACTGCCTATCGGCATCCAGTATCGGCCGGCTCTCGGCCTTGATCGGGGCAACGCGGCTCAAGGAGATCATTTTCACCGCGCGCCTCATCGAAGCCGAGGAAGCCGCCGGCATCGCCTTGCTGCACGAAGTCGTGGAAGATCTCCCTGCCCTCGAACGACGGGCCGATGAACTGGCGCGGCTGGTCGCGAGCCATGCGCCGTTGACGCTGCTTGCGACCAAGCAGTCGCTGCTTCGCGCGCAGCCGAAGCCGGGCGAAGACGAGGACCTGATCCTGATGTGTTATCAAAGCCGGGATTTCCGCGACGGCATGGATGCCTTCCTGAATAAGCGCCAGCCGCAATGGACCGGCGACTGATCGCAACAAGAACAACAAGCAAGAACAACAAGATCACGGGAGCAACAATGGGCCCACTGAGCGGATTGAAAGTCGTCGACCTGACGCACGTCATGGCAGGCCCGACCTGCACGCTGATGCTCGCCGACATGGGTGCCGAGGTCATCAAGATCGAGAAGATTCCGGCCGGCGACGATACCCGCTACATGGTTCCTCCCAAGATCGGCGACGTGGCGGCTTCATTCCTGATGATGAACCGCAACAAGAAGGGCATTGCGCTGGATCTGAAGACCCCGGGCGGCGCCAAGGTGCTGCGGCGCCTGATCGAAAAGGCCGACGTGCTGGTTGAAAATTTCGGCCCCGGCGTGATGGACAAGCTCGGCTTCGGTTACGCCGAGATCAGCAAGGCGCACCCTGGCCTGATCTACTGCTCGCTGTCAGGCTTTGGCCGCACCGGCCCCTACAAGCATCGCCGCGGCTTCGATCTGGTGGCGCAGGCGATGAGCGGCATCATGAGTTTCACCGGGGAGCGGCCTGACGGACCGCCGGTCAAATGCGGCGCGCCGCTGTCCGACATCACGGCCGGAATTCTCGCGGCGATGGGCATTCTCGCCGCCTATGCCC
>JACDAG010000022.1 GCA_013695565.1 Bradyrhizobium sp. | reverse complement strand
GCGGCGGCGAATCACTCACTCGCTGAAGCCTTAGGTCTATTTGATTGAATATGTGGACAAAATGCTAAAAACGTCGCGGTCGGGAATGTTTGCGCCATCACCACGGCAAAATCGCGGCTGCAGCGTTTTCGATCGCAGACAGCTTCGGATCTGGTCCGGAAGGGCTTGCCGTCCTCGGTCGGAAAACGCGCCAAAAACAAAGGCCTGAGGCGATATCCTTCAGCCCTTTCGCCAGATCGCCAGACCCGATATGAATTGGCGGGTCGTTTTTAGCAATGCCGTCGCTCGCGCGTTGGGAGGAAATCCATGGCAGCCAAGACAAAATTCCAGGGATCATACACCGCCTTGGTCACGCCATTTAAAAACGGCGCGCTCGATGAGGCGGCCTTCCGCGGTCTGGTCAGCTGGCAGATCGAGCAGGGTTCGCACGGTCTCGTCCCCGTCGGCACCACCGGAGAAAGCCCCACGCTGAGCCATGACGAGCATCACCGGGTGGTCGAGATCTGTCTCGACGAGGCGAAGGGACGCGTGCCCGTCATCGCCGGCGCGGGGTCGAATTCCACGCGCGAGGCCGTCGATCTGGCTGTCCATGCCGAGAAGGCCGGCGCCGACGCCGTGCTGGTGGTGACGCCGTATTACAACAAGCCGACCCAGGAAGGGATGTATCAGCACTTCAAGGCGGTGAATGACGCGATCGGCATCCCGATCATCATCTACAACATCCCGCCGCGCTCCGTCGTCGATATGTCCGTCGAGACCATGACCCGGTTGTTCGAGTTGAAGAACATCGCCGGCGTCAAGGACGCCACCGCCAATCTCGCCCGGGTGTCGCAGCAGCGCCATGCGATGGGACCGGACTTTATCCAGCTTTCCGGTGAGGACATGACGGCGCTGGCCTATATGGCGGCGGGCGGACATGGGTGCATTTCGGTGGTCGCCAATGTGGCGCCAAAACTATGCGCCGAACTGATGTCGGCGGTCCTGAAGGGCGATTACGCGACCGGACTGAAGCTTCAGGACCGCTTGACGCCGCTGCATGATGCCATCTTCAAGGAGCCGGGCCTCGCGGGAGCCAAGCATGGCCTCAAGCTGCTGGGACGGCTGGAGGAAGAAGTGCGCCTGCCGCTGATGAATGTGATGCCGCCAACCGGCAAGGTGATCCGCGACGCCATGGTTCATGCCGGCCTGATCAACTGAGCCTTCCGGTTCGTGAAATCTAGAAAATGGGGCTGCAGATGCTCAAGGAATTTCGTGAATTCGCGATGAAGGGCAATGTCGTCGACCTCGCCGTCGGCGTCATCATCGGTGCGGCCTTCGGCGCCATCGTCACCTCGCTGGTCGGCGACATCATCATGCCGATCATCGGCGCGATCACCGGCGGTCTCGACTTCTCCAATTATTTCACCGGAATGTCGAAGGCGGTGACCGCGACCAATCTGGCCGATGCCAAGAAGCAGGGCGCGGTGCTGGCCTGGGGCAGTTTCCTGACGCTGACGCTGAATTTCATCATCATCGCCTTCGTGCTGTTCATGGTCATTCGCGCCATGAACACGCTAAAGCGCAAGGATGAGGCGGCACCCGCGGCGCCACCGAAGCCGACGCGCCAGGAAGAGCTGCTGACCGAGATTCGCGATCTCCTCAAGAAGGCTTGATGTGGCTGAGAAGAACGAGCGCCCGATCAAGGTTGTCGCCGAAAACCGCAAGGCCCGGTTCAACTACGCGATCGAGGACACTATCGAGACCGGCATTGCGCTGACCGGCACCGAAGTGAAGTCGATCCGCAACGGCAAGACCACGATTGCGGAATCCTATGCGGATACCAAGGACGGCGAGATCTGGCTGATCAACGCCAACATCCCCGAATATCTGCAGGCCAACCGCTTCAACCACGAGCCGAAGCGGCCGCGCAAACTACTGCTGCATCGCAAGCAAATCAACAAGCTGATGGGCGCGGTCGATCGCGACGGCATGACGCTGATTCCGCTAAAACTCTATTTCAACGAACGCGGCCGCGCCAAGCTGCTGCTGGCCGTTGCCAAGGGCAAGAAGCTGCATGACAAGCGCGAGACCGAAAAGAAACGCGACTGGGGCCGGGAAAAGGGCCGCCTGATGCGGGCGCGGGGGTAGGAAAGTCTATCCGTCATTGCGAGCGAAGCGAAGCAATCCATCTTTGGGACCGCAAAGCCGGATTGCTTCGTCGCGGAGTT
>JACDAG010000003.1 GCA_013695565.1 Bradyrhizobium sp. | reverse complement strand
GCGACGAAGCAATCCAGCTTTTTCAAGCACAGAAAGATGGATTGCTTCGCTTCGCTCGCAATGACGTCGAGAGGGCGCCCCCTCAGTTCAGCATCTTGGTATCGTCCGGCGCCTGCGGCGGGGTCTTGATCGCGATCGCCTTGATGGTGCGACCGACGGGCTTGGTGCCGGCATGCGGGGTGCCCTTGGGGATGATCACGAGATCGCCCGGCTTCACCGTCACCTCCTTGTCGCCGAGCCAGATCGTTCCCGTGCCTTCGAGAATGTACTGAAACTCGTGGGCGTTGGCATGCAGATGCTTGGGCGGGCTGCCGTCCTGGATCGCGATGGTCATGCCGTCCGCCGAGACCAGCAATTTGTTGCGCATGCCGCCGGCGTTGACCGGCGATATCTTATCGCCTTCGAGGTCGCCGGTAGAGATGACCTGCGCGGTGATATTTTCGGCGGCATAGGCCGGGCGCAGCAGGTGCGTGACGCCGCAACCGGCGGCAAAAGCTGACGCGATCGACAGCGTGATGGCGATACGATTCATGGATAGGCCCCCCCGTTGGTGGTTTTTGTCAGGCAATGCTACGCCGCGAAGCCGCACTTCGCCAGCGCGACGAAAGACCACGCATTTGCGGCGGAATAAATTGCCACTGGCGGAACAGCGTTGCTATGAGGAGCCCTCGCATTGTCACCAAAGTCGCCTTCTCAAGCCGGGTGCACTGCATTATCGTGCCGATAACCCCTTGGAGGAAACCATGAAGAAAATTGTTGGCCAACTGGCCGGGGCGCTGTTGGCGCTGGTCCTGACGACAGGCTTTGCCGCAGCGCAAAGCAAGGTCACCATCGCGATCGGGGGCGGCTCCTGCCTGTGCTACCTGCCGACGGTGCTGGCCAGGCAGCTCGGCGAATATGAAAAGGCCGGGCTTGCGGTCGAACTGGTCGACCTCAAGGGCGGCTCGGATGCGCTCAAGGCCGTGCTCGGCGGCAGCGCCGACGTGGTTTCCGGCTATTTCGACCATTGCGTCAACCTGGCCGCCAAGAAGCAGGAACTGGTGTCCTTTGTGGTCTATGACCGCTACCCCGGGCTGGTGCTTGTGGTGTCGCCCTCGCACAACAAGGAAATCAACTCGATCAAGGATCTGGCCGGCAAGAAGGTCGGCGTCAGCGCGCCGGGCTCCTCGACCGATTTCTTCCTGAAATATCTCCTGAAGAAGAACGGCCTCGATCCGACCAGTGCTGCGGTGATCGGGGTCGGCCTTGGCGCCACGGCGGTGGCGGCGATGCAGCAGGGCCAGATCGACGCGGCCGTGATGCTGGATCCGTCGGTGACGGTGCTGCAGGGCAGCTATCCCGACCTCAAGATTCTCAGCGACACCCGTACGCAAAAGGACACGCTCGCCGTGTTCGGCGGCGAATATCCGGGCGGCTCGCTCTACACCACAGCGGCCTGGATCGCCGCGCACGAAAAGGAAGTGCAGGCCCTGACCACGGCGATCGTGAATACGCTGACCTGGATTCATTCGCATACGCCGGAAGAGATCATGGCGAAAATGCCGGAAGAGATCGTCGGCAAGAACAAGGAGCTGTATCTGGCGGCGCTGAAGAACACGATCCCGATGTATTCCCTGAACGGCACGATGGATCCGAAGGGCGCGGACGCCGTGCTTGCGGTGTTCAGCGAAGGCTCGCCCGAAGTCGCAAAAGCCAATATCGACGTCACCAAGACCTACACCAACAAATATGTCGAGCAGGTCAAGAAGACGACGGGATCGAACGCCAAATAGCAAGTGAAGCCGTGCGTGAGATCATGCAGCAAGTGATGGCGCGATGAATGGCTTGACGCCTCCGGTCATTCATCGCGTCACCTCGATCGACCTGCCGGTCCAATCCTGGGCGTGGCCGTTCGCCGAGGCGCGACGCGCGGAGATAGCCGCGCATTTTGCGGAAGCACGGCGCGAGAAGCCGCAGATGTGGAACGGCCGTATCTTGCTCGGGCGCCACCCGGAGTTCGCCGGCGGTCGCCTCACGGCCAGCTATTTCGAGACCGATTTCTCCAGCTTCCTGGCATGGCGCGACTGGGGATTTCCCGACAAGGGCGTGTTCAACGGCTTTGGCATGGGCGCCCTGCGCTCGGCCGACGGCGCCTTCGTGCTCGGCGAGATGGGTCAGCACACGTCGACCGCCGGGCGGATTTATTTTCCTTCCGGCACACCCGATCTCGACGACGTCAGGGACGGCGCGGTCGATATGTCCGGCAGCGTCGTGCGGGAACTGCAGGAAGAGACCGGGCTCGTGCCGGGCGAGTACCGCAGCGATGCCGACTGGCATTGCGTCTACACCGGTCATGCGCTGGCGATGATCAGGCTGCTGCACGTCGATATGTCGGGCGAGGCCTTGCGCGCCCGGATCGAGGCCAATCTCGCTTTGCAGCAATCGCCTGAATTATCGGCCATCCATCTGGTGCGCGGAACGCGCGATCTCACGGACGCGATGCCGCGCTTTGTCACCGCGTTTATTGAAGCGCAGTTTGCGGTTTAGCCCCGTACGGGACGCTTTCTCTTTTTGTTGACGCCCGCCTTCTTGACGACGGCTCTCTTCGCTGGATGGCTCGTGGCCGTGCCCGTCAAGCGCCGTTCGGCTGCAGCGGTCGCCGTCTTCCGGTTCGACAGTTTGAACTTCGTGTAGCCAAGCACCCGCTCCATCGCGATCCGCGCCTTCTCTGCGTCGCCGCTTTCGATCGCGCGTGCGGCGGCGGCATGGTTGGGCAGATTGTCCCTGAACCAGCCGGCGCTGCCGATCGCGACGAGGAAGACCGTGCTCAGGATAGTATCGATGGCGCCACGAAAGCCTTGCAGCACCGGGTTGTGCGTGGCGTCGAGGATCGCGAGGTGAAAGGCCTTGTCTGCGGCAATGGTGTTCGCCTGGCCCTGCGCGGTCCCCATCGCGGCCAAAGCCGCATTGATCCGCCAACGGTCGTTCTTGGTGGCGCGCTCGGCGGCAAGCGCTGCGGCCGCCGGCTCGATGATCGAGCGGACCTCCTGAATGGCCAGCAGAAGATCGCGGTCCGGTTCGTCCTTGCCGACCAGCCAGCTCAGGACGTCGCGATCGAGCAGGCTCCATTCGCTGCGCGGCAGCACATGGGTGCCGTGCCGGGGGCGAACGCTGACCAGTCCTTTTGCAGCGAGCGTCTTGACGGCTTCCCGTATCACGCCGCGTCCGACGCCGAAGCGGATTTCGAGATCCGGCTCCGGTGGCAACGCCGTTCCGACTGCAATGCGATCCTGCGCAATTTCGCGGCCGAGTGTGGTCAACACGATGCGAATGCGCCCCGGCTTGACACGCTTGTCGGCGATCCTCGGCTTGGCCACTCCTTCTCCTCTTGCTCCTCTTGACGTCGCAAAGATTTGCGATTTGCTAGCATGCACGACGTATGCTAGGCAATCATCCGATGTTTAACATCCGATGATTGAGCCGCGCGCATCGATCGCGCTGCGGTTGTTGCTTTATGACGCCAAGGCGCCGCGACAGTTTGGCCTCGATTATTCGCCTTGACATCACACGGCGCTACCCGTGTGATGCGAAAAAAAGACAAGACAAAAACAAAAAGGTGCATCGCACCATATAATGGGAGGGATTTATGCCGGGGCGCAGAATTTCACGCCTGTTTGTCGGGTTGTCGGCCGCGATCGCGGTGCTGGGGATGGCGATTTCCGCCGAGGCCCAGGAAAAGAAAATCAAGATCGGCGTGATTTACGACCTGACCGGCCCGCTCGCCGGCGGTGGCTCGGAGCTGCAATACACCGGCGCCAAGATCATGCTCGACCACTACGCCAAGACAGGCGTCGAGGGTTACAATGTCGAGGCTGTTTATGCCGATGCCCAGAGCAAGCCCGATGTCGCCATCAACGAGGCGGTCCGTCTCGTCGAGCAGGAAAAGGTCGACATGCTGCTCGGCTTCTTCTCGTCGGCGCAATGCGTGCCGGTGGCCGCCCGCGTCGAACAGCTGAAGAAGTTCATGTGGATCACCACCTGTATTTCGTCGGCGGTGCTGGCCGACAAGGGCTTCAAATATATCTTCCGCCCGCAGGCGAGCGGCGATCAGTTCGGCCTGATGACGATGGATTTCATCGCGCAGAATTCCAAGGAAAAGTTCGGCAAGGAGCCAAAGGACCTGCGCGTCGCGATCATCCATGAGGACGGCGCCTATGGCGTCGACGTCTCCAAGGGCAACGAGGCCGGCGCGAAAAAGGCCGGCTTCAACGTCGTGCTGAAGGAAGGCTATTCCGCCACGGCGCCGGATCTTTCCGCGCTCGTCACCAAATTGAAGCGCGGCCGGCCCGACGTGATCTTCCATACCGGCTACAATCCGGACATCACGCTGCTGCTGCGCCAGGCGCGCGAGCAGGGCCTCAAGTTCGGCGCCCTGGTCGGCCACGGCGCCGGCTACGGCGTCTATGAGAAGCTCAAGGAAGGCATGGGCGCCGACGTCAACTATGTCTTCAACACCGATCCGATCTCGATCTGGCTCGCTAACCAGAAGTCGATGGATCCGAAGCTGCCGCCGATGATCAAGATGGTCGGCGAGGAATTCGACAAGGTGAAGCCGGGTGTCGCTATCCGCTCCGCCCATGTCGGGATGGCCGCGTCCAACACCTACGTCTTCATGACCGAAGTGCTGCCGCGCGCCATCAAGAAATATGGCGGCGTCGATCCCGAGGCGCTGCGCAAGGCGTCGCTGGAAGTCGACCTGCCGGAAGGCGGCACCATGCTGGGCTTCGGCGTCAAGTTTCATGGCGAAGGCCAGCAGATGGCCGGCCAGAACGAGCGCTCGTTCCCGGTGGTCATCCAGTATGTCGACGACAAGTCTTATGTGGTGTGGCCGAAGAGCCAGGCGCAGCGCGAAGCCGTGTTGCCCTTGCCGAAGGGCACCACCTTCAGCAGCCAGTAACAGGGTAGCGGAGTATCCGGGGTGCTGACGGTGAACGGGTTGGTGAAGCGCTTCGGCGGCTTCACCGCGGTCAACAACGTGTCGTTTCGGGTCGAGCAGGGCGAGATTCTCGGCCTGATCGGCCCCAACGGCTCCGGCAAGAGCACGATCTTCAACATGCTGTCGGGCACGCTGGTCCCGACCGCAGGCGCAATCGAGTTTGACGGCGCGGAGATCGCGGGCGTAGCGCCCCACCGCATCATCAATCGCGGCATCGGCCGCACCTTCCAGATTCCGCGGCCGTTCCACCGGCTCAGCATCTTCGAGAACGTGGTGCTGGCGGGCTATTACGGCCAGGGCAGCCACAGCCGCGCCAAGGCCGAGGAGGCCGCCGAAAAGGCGCTGCATATGGTCGGCCTGCCGGTCGATCGCCACGCCATGGTCGATGGCCTCGGCGCCGCCGGCCTGAAGAAGCTCGAATTGGCGAAGGCGCTCGCGACCGGGCCGAAGCTTCTGCTCGCCGACGAGAGCCTCGGCGGGCTCGACGAGAAAGAGATGGATGCGGCGGCCGACATGCTGCGCAAGATCCGCGACGAGCTCGGCATCACCATCATTTGGGTCGAGCACATCATGGGCGTGCTGATGCGGGTGGTCGACCGCGTCATGGTGCTCGATCACGGCGAGAAGATTTCGGAAGGCTTGCCAAGCGCTGTCGTGAGCGATCCGCGCGTGATCGAGGTCTATCTCGGCACCGACGCGGATTCGAGCCAGGCCGCGGCCGGTGAAGCGCGCCGCCGGGCAGGGGATTAGGCATGCTCGAACTGAAATCGGTCGATGCGGGGTACGGCAGTTTCCAGGCGCTGTTCGGCGTCAGCCTCGACGTCAAGGCCGGTGAGGCGGTCGGCGTGATCGGCCCCAACGGCGCCGGCAAGACCACGCTGATGCGGGTGATCTCCGGCCTGATCCGGCCCACCAAAGGCTCGATCGCGATGCAAGGCACCGACGTGCTGGCGACGCCGGCGCATCGCATCGTCAGCCTCGGCATCGCCCATGTGCCGGAAAACCGCCGGCTGTTTCCGCGGCTCACGGTCGACGACAATCTGAAGATGGGCGCCTACATGGAGGGCGCCCGCGCCAAATATGACGAGCGGCTGGAATTCGTGTTCGATCTGTTTCCGCGCATGAAGGAACGCCGCAGCCAGATGGCCGGCACCATGTCGGGCGGCGAACAGCAGATGTGCGCGATCGGCCGCGCCCTGATGTCGAACCCGAAACTGCTGCTGCTCGACGAGCCGTCCGCGGGCCTCGCCCCCGTCGTGGTGCAGCAGGTGTTCGAACTGGTGAAACGTATCAGGGCCGGCGGGCTCACGGTGCTCATCGTCGAACAGAACGTGCAGCAGGTGCTGCGCGTGGTCGACCGCGCCTATCTGCTCGAAGCCGGCAGCATCCGCGCGTCGGGCACGTCGGCGGAGATGATGAGCAACGATACCATCAAGCAGGCATATCTCGGTGTGTAGGGCATTCAATTCGACCAGCGTCTTCGCCCAGCCTCTCGTCATCCCCGGACGAACGCACTTGCGTTCGCTCGGGAGGTGCGCGCTCTTGCGCGCCTCGAAGGATGAACGCCCGTGGCCCATCCTTCGAGGCTCGCTACGCTCGCGCCTCCCGAGCGAACGCAAGTGCGTTCGTCCGGGGATGACGGCTGCGCCAACTCCATCTAGTGTTATTAAGGTCGGGGGCAGGTAGCCGATGCAGGGATTTCTCGAGATCTTCGACATCTATCTGCTGGAAGCCGTGGTCAACGGCATTCTGCTCGGCGGGGTGCTGGCGCTCTTGGCGCTCGGGCTCAATCTGATTTTCGGCGTCATCGACGTCACCTGGATCTGCTACGCGGAACTGGTGATGATCGGCATGTACGGCATGTACTATCTGGTCCAGTATTACGGCCTGCCATATTACGCGGCGGCGCCGTTGACGATCCTGCTGGTCGCGCTGCTCGGCGCGGCGTTGCATTACATCGTGATCGAACCGCTGTTGACCGCGCCCCCAATCAACCAGCTGCTCGCCACCGGCGGCGTGCTGTTCATCCTGCAGAGCTTTGCCACCGTCGCCTTCGGCATCGACTTCCGCAATCTCGGCATCCGCCTGCCGGTGCTGGCGCTCGGCGAGATGCATTTCAGCTATTCGCGCCTGTTGTCCTTTGCCGCGGCGCTGGTCGGCATGGTCAGCGTCTATCTGTTCATGACGCGCACCTATACCGGTACTGCGATCCGCGCCATCTCGCAGGACCGCCAGATCATGTCGCTGATGGGCGTCGACACCAAGCGCATCTACCTCGTCACCTCGGCGCTGGGCGGCGCGCTGGCCGGCCTCGCGGCCTGTCTGCTGGTGCTGCAATATGACGTGCATCCGTTCGTCGGCCTGTCGTTCGGGCCGATCACCTTCCTGATCTGCGTGCTCGGCGGGCTCGGCAATTTCGTCGGCGGCTTCATCGCGGCGTTCATCTTCGCCGAGATCATCTCGCTGGGCGGCCTGTTCTCCGACCTCGAATGGGGCTACGTGCTCGCCTTCGCCTTCTTCATCGTCATGATGTTCATCCGGCCCGCGGGCCTATTCGCGAGGCGCTCGTGAACTTGCGAACCATTGCCTGGGCCGTTGCGCTGGTGGCGCTGGTGGCGCTGCCCTTCGTCTATCGCCAGCCCTACCATCTGCACATCCTGGTGCTGATCCTGATCTGGTCGTTCGCCTACACCTCGTGGTCGATCATGGGCCGGTTCGGCCTGGTGTCGCTCGGCCATGGCGGCTTCATGGGCGTCGGTGCCTATGTCACGGCGCTGTTGTGGAACCATCTTGGGATATCGCCGTGGATCGGCATCCCCCTCAGCATGGTCGCGGCCGGCGTGCTTGCCGTCATCGTCGCCTATCCCTGTTTCCGCTACCGCATCACCGGGCATTATTTCGTGCTGGTGACGCTGGCGCTGTCCGGCATCGTGCTGCAGGTCATCACCGCGACGCGCGACTACACCGGCGGCTCGCTCGGCTACACGCCGAACCGCACCAAGGGCAGCCAGCTGCTGGCGCTGCAGTTCGACGACAAGATCACATGGTATTTGATCGCGCTGTTCGTCTGGGTGATGGGCCTGTTGGTCTGGCGCTGGGTCGACCGCAGCATGAGCCGCTACGCCATGGAGGCAATCTCGGACGACGAGGATGCGGCGGCGGCAGCCGGCGTCAACGTCACCTTCGAAAAGCTCAAGATCACCATCATTAGTGCGCTGATGACGGCGCTGGCGGGCGCGTTGTACTGCCAGTACCAGATGTTCATCTCGCCCGACACCGTGAGCGGCATTGCGGTGTCGCTGCAGATGGTGTTTGCCGTCATCGTCGGCGGCGTCTACGTCTCGCTCGGGCCGACGGTCGGCGCCATCATCACCATCATGCTGGCGGAGGTCCTGCGCATCGGGTTCGGGACCAAGGCGGTGGGCTGGGACAATCTCGTCTACGGCGTGCTGCTGGTGCTGTTCATCATATTCCTTCCCAAGGGCATTCTTGGTAGTGTGCTCGGCAGATTCAGGACGCAACCCAAGAAACTCGAGGCGAAACCGGAGGCGAAGCCCGCGGCCTCATGAACAAGAAATCACAGCAACCGCTCAGCGATGCACTAAAGACGTTCGTCGCGCCGTTCCGCTACGACGGCGCCGGCGAGTTTCACCTGAAATCGCACAAGACCGGCGAGAAGGGCGGACTCGACAAGGACAAGGGCGAGAAGATCATCGAGGCCAACCGCAAGCGATTGTCCGATTTCCAGGAAAAGCTCTACGCGCAGGACAATTGGTCCCTCCTGCTAGTGTTTCAGGGCATGGACGCTTCCGGCAAGGATTCCGCGATCAAAAGCGTGTTCGACGGCGTCAATCCGCAGGGCTGCGAGGTGACGTCGTTCAAGCAACCGTCCAGTAAGGAACTCGACCACGATTTTCTCTGGCGCAGCATGCTCGCGCTGCCCGAGCGCGGCCGGATCGGCATCTTCAACCGCTCCTACTACGAGGAATGCCTCGTCGTGCGCGTGCACCCGGAAATTCTCGGCAAGCAGAAGATTCCGAAAAAGCTGGTGACACAGAATATCTGGCGCGAACGGTTCGAGGACATCGCCGCGATGGAGCGCTACCTGGCGCGCAACGGCACGGTGATCCTGAAATTCTTCCTCAACATTTCCAGGCAAGAGCAGCGCGAGCGCTTTCTCGATCGGCTGGAGGAGCCCGCCAAGAACTGGAAGTTTTCACTTGCCGATATTTCCGAGCGCGCGCTCTGGGCAAAATACCAGGCCGCCTACCAGGACATGATCCGGCACACCTCGACGAAGCAGGCGCCGTGGCACGTGGTGCCGGCCGACCACAAATGGTTTGCCCGCGTCGTGATCGGCTCGACCATCGTCAGTGCGCTCGACAGACTCGATTTGCATTTCCCGGAGGTCAACAAGGCCGACCGGAGCGAGTTCAAGCAGGTGCGCGAAGCGCTGCTGGCGGAAGGCAAGGTTGGAAAGAAGTAGGGTGGGCAAAGGCGCCCTTGCGCCGTGCCCACCATCCATCCAAGTCGGTGTTCTTGAATGGTGGGCACGCTGGCGCTTTGCCCACCCTACGGCACTTCAATCCCGGCCGCCCTCCAGGCCATACTCCCGATAGATCGCCTCCGGATCGGTTTCCGGAAACAGCCGGCACTTCGCCTGGGCCAGATGCAGGCCCTCGCTTCCGGGAGCGCAGCCGGCCGTCAGGAGTTTCCTGATATCGTCCATATGGGGAAGCGGCCGGATTTTCTCTGGAAGCTGTTCGAGCGCGACCAGGGCCGTGGCGAGCGCCTGCGTCATGACCCAGTCGTCATGACCCGTAATGCCCTTCTTTGACATCAGACAGCCTCCTGTCGGATCGGTACCCGGCAGTCTATGTCAATAAACGGGCATTGCGCAAAACTTGAGGCGGTCAAATGCGATCGGATTTGATTTCGTCATCGTCGTCCTTGACCAGCGTCAGGAGCCTCAGCGTCAGGAATGTAAAAATGGCGATGGTGACAGCCACGTCGAAGCTGCCGAGCCCGACGGAAACGCCGATCGCGCCGGTCGCCCATAGGCTTGCCGCGGTTGCGGTGCCGTGAACGGAATTGCCTTGTTTGAGAATGGCGCCGCCGCCGATAAAGCCGATGCCGGTAATCAACCCTTCGATGACTTTCGCCATGCCGTCGGGAGAGTGCACGAGCAGGTTTTCGCTCGCCTGCACGAAACCGCAACTGGCCAAAGCGACCAGCGGAAAGGTTCGCAATCCGGCGCTTCGGGCGCGCTTCTCACGATCCCAGCCGATCGGCACCGCGAGCGCGAAGGCGGCGGCAAGCGCAAGAAAGTGACTGCCGATCTGAAATCTGTCCAAACGCGCGTCCCGTCTGTGAACCGGTCATCGGTTCTTACAGCTGAGATCAGCGCGTCGCCATGCGGCCTTAAGCGCCGCGCGATGGCGGAACAAATACCGCTTCCGTGAACGGCGCCCGCGCGCTCAGCTCCGTTGCTGCGATTGAGTGATCGCCGATGTCTGGATGTGCAACTGCCGAACCGTTGTCAGGGTCGCAAACAGAACCGCAATGCCGAAGGCGGCCAGCAAAGTAAGCAGGAGAAATCGCGGGCTCATGCTCCGCTCCATATTTCAAATCTCCACCCATCCCCGAGATGGGTGTTCCGCCCTGACATCCAACCATCGCCTCTGGCGGCACCGTGTCCGGGGTCACGGAAGGCCCGCGGCGGCTCTGCGGGCGGCGCCCATGCCTCGGTAGGTCACCCTTCCTGACCATCTTTTGGCATTGCGGCGGGGCGTATTTCTCGTCTAGAACGGCCTCGGAACGTCGTTCCGGCAACGAACCGTCAATGGTTTTGGCCGAGGATTTCGTCTCCTCAAGGGTCTGGCAATGCTGATTCGCAGCGAAATGTCTGGAGTTCAGGGTGGAGCGGCCTCGGCCGTCCCGTCCTTTACGATTCCGGCTGCGTCCTTGCCCACCCTGCTTCTTGGCGGGCTTCTGCTTCTTATCGGCCCCTGAGGGCCGTCTGGGCGGTTTGCGCCTGGGCACTCAGGGGTTGCGTGAGATCGAGGAACCCTTCAGCGCCAAATGAAGCGGCGCACCACCCAAAGGAATTTGCAGATGACCACAGCCAACAAGTCCGAAAAGGACCGCGTAATCGTATTCGACACCACCTTGCGCGACGGCGAGCAGTGCCCCGGCGCCACGATGACGTTCGAGGAAAAGATCGAGATCGCCGAGATGCTCGACGACATGGGCGTCGATGTCATCGAAGCCGGTTTTCCGATCACCTCCGAAGGCGATTTCCAGGCGGTCAGCGAGATCGCCCGCCGCTCCAAGAACTCGGTGATTGCCGGCCTGTCGCGCGCCAATCCAAAGGACATCGACCGCTGCGCGGAAGCGGTGAAATTCGCTCGCCGCGGCCGCGTCCACACCGTGATCGCGACCTCGCCGCTGCACATGCGCGTCAAATTGAACATGACGCCCGAGCAGGTGATGGAGCTCTCGATCGCCAACGTCACCCGCGCCCGCAACCAGATCGACGACGTCGAATGGTCGGCCGAAGACGCCACCCGCAGCGAGATGGACTACCTCTGCCGCATCGTCGAGGCCGTGATCAAGGCCGGTGCCACCACCGTCAATATTCCCGACACCGTCGGCTACACCACACCCGAGGAATACACCCGCTTCATGCGCACGCTGATCGAGCGGGTGCCGAATTCCGACAAGGCGGTATTCTCGGTGCATTGCCATAACGACCTCGGCATGGCCGTGGCGAACTCGCTGGCCGGTATCGCCGGCGGCGCGCGGCAGATCGAATGCACCGTCAACGGCATCGGTGAGCGGGCCGGCAATGCCGCGCTGGAAGAAGTCGTGATGGCGATGAACGTGCGCAACGACGTGTTTCCGTGGTGGAACCAGATCGACACCACCATGCTGACGCGGGCCTCAAAGCTGGTGTCGGCGGCGACCTCGTTTCCGGTGCAGTACAACAAGGCGATCGTCGGCCGTAACGCCTTCGCGCATGAAAGCGGCATCCATCAGGATGGCGTGCTGAAGGACGCCTCGACCTACGAGATCATGCGGCCCGACATGATCGGCCTGAAGAAGTCGTCGCTGGTGCTCGGCAAGCATTCCGGCCGTCATGCCTTCGTGCACAAGCTGGAGGAGATGGGCTACAAGCTCGGCGCCAACCAGCTGGAAGACGCGTTCGTGCGGATGAAGGCTTTGGCCGATCGCAAGAAGGACATCTACGACGAGGACATCGAGGCGCTGGTCGACCAGGAAATCGCCAACTCGCATGATCGCATCAAGCTGGCGTCGCTGACGGTGATCGCGGGCACCCATGGGCCGCAGCGCGCTACCATGAAGCTCGACATCGAGGGCCAGATCAAGATCGAGGAAGCCGAAGGCAATGGTCCGGTCGATGCTGTGTTCAATTGCATCAAGCTGCTGGTGCCGCACGAGGCCAAGCTCGAGCTCTATCAGGTCCACGCCGTCACCGAGGGCACCGACGCGCAGGCCGAGGTGTCGGTGCGGCTCGCCCATGAGGGCCGCTCGATGACCTCGAAGGCATCAGATCCGGATACGCTGGTGGCTTCGGCAAAAGCCTATCTCGGCGCGCTCAACAAGATCGTCATGAAGCGCCAGCGCGACATGCCGGCAGTGGCGGCGAGCTGATCGTTCTGTCGTTCCGGGGCGACCGAAGGACGAACCCGGAACCTCGAGATTCCCCGGTGCGCAATTGCGCACCTGAGGTTCGCATCTGCGATGCGCCCCGGAATGACAATCAAAACGCGGTGCCCTTCGGCGCCGCGTTTTTGCGTTGTGCCTCGGAGGGATTGGCATACGCGCAAAGACACCGTGATTCCGATCACTGCGGGAACCTCCAGTATTGGTCAGCCTCGATGCCGACCCTCAACGATCGTCACAATCCCTTCGATGGGCGTTGAGGGATAGACGGCCTATTGAAGGAGACGATCATGGCTAACACGCAAGCTATCGTGAGTGCCGACGGCCTTGCCCGGTTGTCGGATGCCGATCTCGACCAGGTCAATGGAGGTTTCTTTATCTTCATCGGCTTGGGCGTTGTCTTGGGAATAACCTACTGTGTTGGGGATGGAACGCTTCTGCCGCCTTCCAGACCCAGCCCGAAGGGTGACTTTCCAACAGGTCCGAAGAACATGGGTTGAGAGCTTGTCAAGGCTGCTTAGAAGCGACGCCGTGCCCAACAGGGTGCGGCGTCGTGCGTTTGACCGTCACGAGGCGGCGCGATCGGCCGAAACCCGATCTATTTCCGGCTTGTCGCAGGCAGCTGGACCGGGATGTGCGGCGAGGTGCTGATCACTCGCGTGCTGCCGTCCGAATAGGTCGGGCTGCGCTCGGCTTCGCTCCGGAGGGTTTCCAACAACAGAAAGAATTTTTCTGAGAGCATGGCGTGTTCCACTTCGCTTGGGATGCCACCGCTAGTCTGGTGAAATTCGCTGGTTCGATAACGAGCCAATATAATAGACAATGATTTCACGAAGTGTTCGCCGGATCACTAAAATGGCTTCATTCGTGGGGAGAAATGTTTCGTCAAAGCCGATCCGCGAAACAACGGTCACAAATTCGTTAATCCGGCACTGGCCGTCCGGCGCCATGGCGGGGTGCCTGCCCTTCAGGCCGCCTTGCGGCCCCGGACCATCAGCACGAACAGCACGGCGAGCCCCGAGGTCACCGTGTACATCGTGAACGCGTTCAGATAGCCGATCATCATCGACTGCCGCGCGATTTCCTTCGCTACCTTGGCAAGGCCCGGCACGGTGTCGAAATTCCATCCGCCGGTCATGCCCGGCGTCGTCAGCGCGCGATTATAGGGCGTGATCATCTCGGTCATCCGGCTGTAATTGGCCCCCGACGTGCGCACGATTTCGGCGATCGACAGCGAGATGAAGAAGCTCGATCCGATGTTGCGTAACAAATGGAAGATCGCGGACGCTTCCGCATAATGCCTGGCGTCCAGCGTGCCGAACGCCACCGCCGTGATCGGCACCCAGACGACGCCGACGGCAAAGCCCTGGATCATGCTGTTGATGACCAGGATCTCCATCGTGACGTTGAGGTCGAAGGTCAGCATCCACAGCCCCGCAATCGTCTGCAGACCGAAGCCGAACGCCATGCTGATCCGCGGATCGATCCGGTTCATGAAGCCGGCGATCATGAATCCGACCAGCATCCCGACCCCGCGGGATCCGATCACCTGGCCGACCAGCGCGTCGGGATAGCCGGCCTGTTGCTGCAGCAGCGGCGGCAGCAACACCATCGGCGTGAAGTTCAGCATGCCGTAGATCGTCACCAGCGCGAGCCCGATCGCATAATTACGGTCGGTCATCAGTTTCAGGTTCACGAACGGATTGCTCGCGCCGAGGCTGTGCACCAGGAAAACATAGAACGCGATGCCCGCGATCAGGCATTCGATCACGATCTCGGTCGAGTCGAACCAGTCCAGCCGCACGCCGCGCGCCAGCACCAGCTGGATGGCGGCAAGGGCCGTCGCCAGCGCGATGAAGCCGGTCCAGTCGAAGCGAACTTTCGACAGCCGGTTGTCGGAAGGCAGCGTCCAGGCCATGCCGATCGTAGCCGCGATCCCGATCGGCACCAGCATGTAGAACGACCAGCGCCAGCTATGCGCCTCGGCGAGATAGCCGCCATATACCGGACCGAACACGGGTGCGACCGCGACCGCCATGCCGAAGATCGACATCACCATCGTATGCTGGCGGCGCGGGAAGGTCGCAAACAGGATCGACTGCGACAGCGGCACCAGCGGCGCGCCCGCGCCGCCCTGCAGGATCCGCCACAGCACCAGCATCTCGAGCGATTGCGCCATGCCGCACAGCAGCGTCGCGAGCGTGAAGCTTGCAACCGACCACACCATGACGCGCTTGCTGCCGAAGCGGGACACCAGCCAGCCCGTCATCGGCGTCACGACAGCGGTCGCCAGGATGTTGAAGGTCATCACCCAGGCGATCTCGTCCTGGGTCGCCGACAATGCGCCCTGCATCTGCGGCAGGATGGTCGATGTCGTCAGCAGGGCGGTGCCATACAGCGAAGAGCCGAGCACCACCGTCATCAGCGTCAAATATCGCTGCGCCGTGGACATGGTCCCGGTGGTGTCCTCGGCCTCCATGCTGGTGGAACTCAGGGCGATGTCCCTTGCGGCAGCTGATGTCAAATACTAACCTAGCTTACTAATTTCAGGGCGGGTACAACAGCGCCATGCCTAATACTGACGAATATATTGGGGTCGTGATCTCGGACATTGGCCGCCTGTTGCGGACCGAGTTCGATCGCCGCGTGCGGCGTCTTGGCATCACGCGGGCGCAATGGCTGGTTTTGACCCGCCTGCACCGGCGGCCGGGTGCGTCGCATTCCGAACTGGCCGAGATGATGGAGGTCGAGAAGGCCACCGCGGGCCGCATGATCGACCGGCTGGTGGCCAATGGCTGGGTCGAACGCCGCACCCAGCCTGACGATCGCCGCGTCAAGCGCGTGTACCTGACGCGGGAGGCCGAGCGGGTCCACAAGCGCATCTGGCGCGTCGCCGAAGACACCGTCGATGCCGCGCTGGTCGATCTCGCCGGGCCCGAACGCAAGCAGCTCATGTCATTGCTGCAGCGCGTCAAGAAAACCCTGGTGTCGGAGGATGAGGGCGGAGAGGGCGCTTCGAGGACGGGCACGCGAAGGCGAACGTCGGTCGCGTCGGGCCGGCTCAACGGCAGGGCCGCGCCATGACCAAGCGGATGAAGCGATTGGCGCTGGTCGGCGTGCCCCTGCTGGTCCTGGTGGGCGCGTTGACCTTCTGGCTGCAGGGCGGCCGTCACATCTCGACCGAGAACGCATTCATCAAGGCGGACATTGCCCAGATCGCCAGCGAGGTCCCCGGGCGTATCACCGAATTGCATATCCACGATCATTCCGCCGTTGCCGCCGGCGAGGTGCTGCTGCGCCTCGATCCGACGCCCTATCAATTGACGCTTGCCAAGGCCGAAGCCGAAATCGATACGGCGCGCGCCGCCGTCGAGCAGCTCAAGGCCAGCCTGCGCGAGATCCGCGCCGAGACGAAGGAGGCGGAGAACAAGCTGACCTATCTGCAGACCCAGGCCAGGCGCCAGCGCGAATTGTCCGGTCGCGGCGTCGCCTCGACCGCAAAGGTCGAGCAGACCAACAGCGAGGAGCAGGAAGGCGAAGATAAAGTCGCGGTGCTGCACCAGCGCATCGCGCGCGTCGAGGCTGCGCTGGGCGGCCAGCCCGACCGGCCGACCGATGCGTTCGCCGCCGTGCGCGAAAAACTGGCGTTGCGCGATCGTGCCGCGCTCGATCTCAGCTATACCGAGATCAAGGCGCCGAAAGCCGGCGTCGTCGTCAATTTCCGGATGCAGCTCGGCGAGCAGGTCAAGGCGCAGACGCCGCTGTTCGCGCTGGTCACCGACCGCCGGCCATGGCTCGAGGCGAACTTCAAAGAGACCGACCTGACTTACGTGACCGTGGGGCAGAAGGCCAAGGTCGTACTCGACATGCACCCTGATGTCAGCTGGGACGCTGTCGTGGAAAGCATCAGTCCGGCGACCGGTGCGGAGTTCGCGATCCTGCCGGCGCAAAACGCGTCAGGCAATTGGGTCAAGGTCGTTCAGCGCCTGCCGGTGCGGCTACGGCTGGTTGAGCGTCCTGGCGAGCCGCCGCTGCGCGCCGGCATGACCGCCTATGTCAGCATCGACACTGGGCGCAGCCGCGACCTGTCGAGCCTATTCGGCAACGGCGCTGCGGTTGCGGCGCGTCCCCATCCGCAAAAAACGACCAAAGCGCAATAGTCGGCTTGCAGCCGCCCCCTACAGC
>JACDAG010000999.1 GCA_013695565.1 Bradyrhizobium sp. | reverse complement strand
AAATGGGTCTATGCCGTGGACGGCGTGTCCTTTGAGGTGGCGCGCGGCGAGACGCTGTCGTTGGTCGGCGAGTCCGGCTGCGGCAAGTCGACGGTCGGCCGGGCCATCCTGCGGCTGTTCGACATCACCTCCGGTCAGGTGGTGCTGGATGGAACGCGTATCGACAGCCTTTCGCCCGGAGGGCTGCGCAGCATGCGCCGCCGCGTGCAGGTGGTGTTCCAGGATCCGTTCTCCAGCCTCAATCCGCGCATGCGCGTGCGCGATATCCTGGCCGAGCCGATCCGCAATTTCGGCCTCGCCAAATCTTCCGCCGAACTCGAGGCGAAGGTTGAGACGCTGATGGATACCGTGCGCCTGCCGCGCGACGCGCTGGGCCGCCGCCCGCACGAATTCTCGGGCGGCCAGCGCCAGCGCATCGGCATCGCCCGGGCGCTCGCCGCGGAGCCCGAACTGATCGTGTGCGACGAGGCGGTCTCGGCGCTCGACGTTTCGGTCAAGGCGCAGATCGTCAACCTGCTGCAGGATTTGCAACGCGAATTCGGCCTCGCACTGCTCTTCATCAGCCATGATCTGGCGATCGTCGAGCACATGACGCACCGTGTCGCCGTGATGTATCTCGGCAAGATCGTCGAGATGGCGCCCAGGCAGCAGATCTTTACCGCGCCGAAGCATCCCTATACCAAGGCGTTGCTCTCGGCCGTTCCGGTGCCGGAGCCGGGCGCCATCCGCAACCCCATCATCCTGAAGGGGGACGTGCCGAGCCCGATCAACCCGCCGAGCGGGTGCCGCTTCCACACCAGGTGTCCCTATGTGTTCGATCGCTGCAGGACCGAAGAGCCGGAGCTTCGTTCGACAGAGCCCGGTGAGTGGGTAGCGTGTCATCTCAACGCGCTGCCGGCCTGATTTCCCTTCCGTTCCAGTCTCCATAGGCTTTCATGACGCGTTTGAAAAATTTGAAGAGATTGGGGTTTTTCACCCGGCTTCTCGATGATGCGGCACCAGAGGAACGATATCGCCTGGCGGCAGAGCAGATCGTCCACGCGGAAAAGGCCGGCCTTGATTCCGCGTGGATCGCGCAGCACCATTTTCATGAGGCTGAGGGCGGACTGCCGGCGCCTTTTGCCTTTCTCGGCTTCGTCGCGGCGCAGACGTCGCGCATTCGGCTCGGCACCGGCATCGTGACGCTCCCGCTGGAAAATCCATTGCGGGTGGCGGAGGACGCGGCGGTCCTCGACCTGTTGTCGAACGGCCGCTTTGAGCTCGGTGTTGGGACCGGCGGAAACCCGTCGGCGTTTGCCGCCTTTGGGCTCGACAGTGCGCGACGCGCCGAGATTTTCGCTGATAATCTCGATATTGTCCGCCATGCCCTGGCCGGCGCGCCGCTTGCCGGTGGCGACACGCTCTACCCGACGCGGCCGCAATTGTGCGACCGGATCTGGCAGGCGACCTTTTCCGTCAGTGGCGGGGCGAGGGCCGGTAAGGCCGGGGACGGCCTGCTGTTGTCGCGAACGCAGCCGCGATCAAGGGAAGCGCCCCACGCGTCGCTCGCCGAAATTCAGCATCCCATTATCGATGCCTATCTCGACGCACTGCCGCCGGGCCGCGAGCCGCGGATCATGGCGTCGCGCAGCGTCTTCGCCGCTGACGATCGTGAGGAGGCGCTGCGGCTGGCGGACATCGGGCTGCGGCGCGCCCGCGCGAGCTTCATCGCAGGCGGGCACGCGCCGCCGGGGGATACATTGAGCGACATGATCGCTGCGTTCGATACCCATGTCGGGACGCCTGACGACGTCATCACTTCGCTCCGCGCCGACAGCACCCTGGAGCGGGTGACCGATCTTGTGTTTCAGGCGCACTCGATCGATCCACCGCATCGCTTTATTCTGCGATCGATCGAACTGATTGCCGAGAAGGTTGCACCGGCGTTGGGCTGGACGAAAGGGACGGCTGCCGGCGCCGCGCTGGTTGACTGATCGACACCCGCATTTAGCGAGGCGTCAGGCGTCCACCGCCACTTTCAGTGCCTCGGCGCGAATCTCCTCTACCAGCCGTTCCTTTAGCTGGACGAATTCGGGCGCGGTCTTGATTTTGTAGGATCGCGGGTGGGGCAGATCGACCGCGATCTCGGCCTTGATGCGACCGGGGCGGGCGCTCATGACGATGACGCGGCTGCCGAGGAAGATGGCCTCCTCGATATCATGGGTGACGAACAAAACGGTTTTCTGGTCGCGCTCCCAGATGCCGAGCAGCATTTCCTGCATCAGCACGCGGGTCTGGTTATCCAGCGCCCCGAACGGTTCGTCGAGCAACAGGATCTTGGGATCATTGGCCAGCGCACGCGCGATCGCGGTGCGTTGCTGCATGCCGCCGGAGAGCTGCTTTGGCCAGTGATTCTCAAAGCCGGACAGGCCGACGCGCTGGATGAAGCCATCGGCGATCTTGCCGCGCTCCGCTTCCGACACGCCGCGCTCGCGCAGCCCGAACGCGATGTTCTCGCGCACGGTCAGCCACGGAAACAACGTATAGGACTGAAACACCATGCCGCGATCGGCACCTGGGCCCGTTACTTCCTGTCCGTCGAGAATGACGCGGCCGCTGGTCGGCCGGTCAAGTCCGGCGATGATACGCAGCAGCGTGGATTTTCCGCAGCCCGATGGCCCGAGGATGGTGACGAAGTCATTGTTGCCAACACTGAGATTGGTCGGTTCCAGCGCCCGCGTCGGCGCATTGCCCTGGCGTGCAGGGAAAATGCGCGAGACCTGATCGATCCTGAGCTCGGTCACGCTAATCTCCACGGAAACAGCCAAGCATTGAACGCCTTGAACAGGAAGTCCGAGACGAGGCCGATCAGGCCGATGACGATGATGCCGAAGATGATCTGGCCGGTGTTGAGCAAGGCCTGACTGTCGGTGATCATGTGGCCGATGCCCGACGATGAGCCGATCAGTTCGGCGACGATGACATAGGTCCACGCCCAACCCAGAACGAGCCGAAGGATTTCCGCGATCTCGGGGGCGGACGAGGGCAGCAGCACGCGGCGGATGATGCCGCTGTCGCCGGCGCCCAGCGTATAGGCGGCTTCGACGAGATCGCGCCGCGTGTTTCCGACGTTCACCGCGATCATCAGGATGATCTGGAACACCGAGCCGATGAAAATGACCAGCAGCTTCTGCAGTTCGCCGATGCCCGCCCACAGGATCAACAGCGGGATGAAGGCGGAGGCGGGCAGATAACGGGCGAACGAAACGAACGGCTCGAGGAAAGCCTCGATCGGTTTGTAGGCACCCATCAACACACCGATCGGCACCGCGATGATCGCCGCCAGCACGAAGCCGCCGATCACCCGCCAGACCGTCATGCCGATGTCGAACAGGAAGCCGTGCTTGGTCAACAGTTCCCAGCCTTCCTGCAACATGGTCAGCGGGTTGGCGAGAAACGTCTTCGAGACGTAGCCGCCGAAGGTTGCCCATGCCCACAGGGCAACGAACAGCACGAAGAACGCAATGCCGTAGGCTACGCGTTGCCTGGAGGTCACGGGATCGAGGGGTCGTATCACAGTTCTATCCCTTGGACGGAGCGCAGGGCGTGCCATGTCCCGCTTTCAGATCAGGAAGCGGGACGGTCACGGCGCGAGCTACTTGATGAAGCTCGGGTCAAAGAGGTCGTCGGTCTTCGGGATCGCCTTGATGATGCCGATTTCGAGCAGCAGTTCGCCGGCCTCCTTGGTGAAAGCCTGGAACTCGCCCGCGAAGAACTTCTGGTTCGCGGCCTTGTCCTGCCAACGCAGGTATTTTGCCGAATTGCCGAACTGCTCGCCGGACTGCTTCACGTCCGAGCCCATGATCTCGTAGGATTTCGCCTGGTCCGTCCCGATCAGGGCGACGGCCTCGAAATAGCTGTTAGCCAGTGCCTGCGCGGCCTTTGGATTTTCGGTGAGAAATTTCGGCGTGCAGCCGAACGTGTCCATCACCATCGGGTAGTCGAGCGTGGTGGCAATGATCTTGCCCTTGTCCGGCGCGGCACGGACCGTCGAGAGATAAGGCTCATAGGTCATGGCCGCATCGTTCTGACCGGCCACGAATGCCTGCGCGGCTGCGGCGGGCTCCAGGTTCACCACGGTCACGTCCTTGACCGTAAGGCCGTTTTTCTTGAGCATCCAGGCCAGGGCGAAATAGGGCGACGTGCCGGGCGCGGACGCGGCGACCGTCTTGCCCTTCAGATCCTTGATCGCGGCGACGTCGGCGCGCGTGGCCATGCCATCGGCGCCGTA
>JACDAG010000977.1 GCA_013695565.1 Bradyrhizobium sp. | reverse complement strand
ATAGAGCAGGGCGCTCAGTTTCGATCGCGCGCGGTTGACGCGGCTCTTGATGGTGCCGACCGCGCAGCCGCAGATGGCGGCGGCGTCCTCATAGGAGAAGCCGGAGGCGCCGACCAGGATCAACGCTTCGCGCTGGTCTTGCGGCAGCTTTTCGAGTGCGACGCGAAACTCCTCGAACTCCAGATGCGCGTTCTGCGCCGGCTGGGTCTTCAGGGTTTTGGCGTAATTGCCCTCGGCGTCCTCAACCTCGCGCCGCCGCTTGCGATAGTCGGAGCGAAACAGGTTGCGCAGGATCGTGAACAGCCAGGCCGGCAGGTTCGAGCCCACCTGGAACGAGTCGATATTGGCGATGGCGCGCAGCAAGGTTTCCTGCACCAGATCGTCGGCACGGTCGCCATTGCCGCTGAGCGAGATCGCAAACGCGCGCAAGGAGGGGACTGACCCCAGGATGTCGTCGCGAAGTTCGTTTGTGAGAGGCATCAGCTCCCCCCATTGTTTTTGTCGGTGTTGCCCCCGGCCTGCGCCGCGGCCTCCGGCCCATCGAGCTTGCGGATCAGCTCCGCAAAGCGGTCAGGCACCCCCTGGCGCACCACGTCATCATACATGGCACGTAGTTGGTGACCGATTCTGGACTGGATCTCGGCATTCAGACCGCCCTGCTTCTTTACTTCTTTCATGATGTCATCCACGCTTCCCCGAGTGTTAAGTCCCTGTATTTCAAGGCTTTTCCTGAAATTAGGCCTTGGCCGCCCGCGTTGTTGGTCGGATGCTAATGCAAAGGGTCCCGGAAAGTTCCGAAATTTGGGAACCGATTGAAGGAACTTTTTCGTCCCTCGGACGTAATAGGCGTGACAGGGAACCGGGTCCGCCCCGTTTCAAGGTAAGCTACGCCGGACAAAGGCGTTTTCAGGTTCGACCCAGACGTGGCCCGCACAGGGCAGACAAGGATGGAGTGGGGATGTCCCGATCACAGCTCGTTGCTGAACATTTGCCGCTGTTGCGGCGCTACGCCCGCGCGCTGACCGGAAACCAGTCGTCAGGTGACGCGTATGTCGGGGCCATGCTGGAGGCCCTTTTGCAGGATGGTTCGTTGCTCGACGAGCGGCATGGTCCGCGCGCCGGACTGTTCCGGCTCTTCACGCAGATCTGGAATTCGGTCTCGGTCAACGACAACCCTGACGTCGCGACGCTGGCGTTGCCGTCGGAGCGCCGGCTCTCGAACATCACGCCGTTGCCGCGGCAGGCCTTCCTGCTGTTGTCGCTTGAAGGCTTCTCCGAGGAAGAGGTGGGCTACATTCTCGGCACCGACATTGCCGAGACCCGCAAGCTGGCGGACGCCGCCGGCCGCGAGATGGCGGCGGAAATCGCCACCGACGTCCTCATCATCGAGGACGAGACCTTCATCGCGATGGACCTCGAAAGCCTCGTGAAGAATCTCGGCCACAACGTGATCGGCGTCGCCCGTACCCATGCGGATGCCGTGGCGCTGGCCAAGAACAAGAAGCCGGGCCTGATCCTCGCCGATATTCAGCTCGCCGACGGCTCGTCCGGTCTGGATGCGGTCAATGAGCTGTTGAAGGTGTTCGAGGTGCCGGTGGTGTTCATCACCGCCTATCCCGAACGCTTTCTCACCGGCGAACGTCCGGAGCCGGCGTTCCTGATCTCAAAACCGTTCCAGCCCGCGATGGTCTCGGCCGTCGCTAGCCAGGCGCTGTTCTTCCAGCGCAACTCCCGCAACCGCGCACCAAGGGCGGCGACGGGTTAGGCATAAGGGATCTGCCTGAATCAAAACGGCGCGCTTCACGGCGCGCCGTTTTCTTTTGTCGTCCGGGGGAAATCCTCCGTCGTCCCTGCGAACGCAGGGACCCATACGCCGCGGCCCGTCTTGCTGGAAAAAGAAGACGACACTCAGCGCGCAAATCAATTTCCGCCGGTGGCTATGGCCTTCGCCGGGACGACATCGGACGCGCGCTTACGCCCCACCCGATTCCGTGGGTCACCCAGTATCATTACCTTCGCAGAATTTTATCCATTGCTTTCCCCCGCGCCAGCTCATCGACCAGCTTGTCGAGGTAGCGAATTTCTCGCATGGTTGGTTCTTCGATATTTTCCACCCGGACACCGCAGACCACGCCTTTGATCAAGGCGCGTGAAGGATTGATTTTAGGGGCTTGTGCAAAGAATGTTTCAAAGTCAGTCTTTTTCTTGAGTTGGGTCTCCAGCTCCTTCTGACCATAGCCCGTCAACCACGAAAACAACTGATCGACCTCTGCCTTGGAGCGTCCCTTCTTCTCGGCTTTCGCAACGTAAAAGGGGTAAACGCTTGCGAAGCTCGTTATATAGATGCGGTGTTTTGCCATGAGTGCTCCAAGGGGCTCATATTAAAGCATGACGGCCTGAGGCCATTTATCAGTGACCCGCGCTTCACTTGTGCGCCTCATTCACCTCCCTGATGTCCCGCGCCAGCGCATCGATCCGTGCGTCATCCGCGTCCCACGCGAACATGAAACGCGCGCCGCCGCCGATGAACGTATAGAACTGCCAGCCACGCTGGCGCAGCGCTTCCAGCCGGTCGGCGGAGGCGCGCAGGAAAACCGCGTTGGCTTCCACCGGAAACATCAAGTTGAAGTCCGGCAAGTCGGCGACCGCGTCGGCCAGCCGCGCGGCGCCGGCATTGGCATGCTGCGCATTGCGCAGCCATGCGCCATCTTTCAGCAGCCCGACCCAGGGTGCGGCCAGAAAGCGCATTTTCGACGCCAACTGCCCGGCCTGCTTGCAGCGATAGTCGAAATCCTCGGCCAGGGCGGGATCGAAAAACAAAATCGCTTCGCCGACCGCCATGCCGTTCTTGGTGCCGCCGAAACATAAGAGATCAACGCCGGCCTTCCAGGTCATGTCCGCCGGCGAGCAGCCCAGCGACGCACAGGCGTTGGCAAAGCGCGCGCCGTCCATGTGCAGCCGCAGGCCGATTTCCCGGCAGGTCGCCGACAGTGCGCGGATCTCGTCGAGCGAATACACTTGGCCGGTCTCGGTCGGCTGCGTGATCGTCACCACGCGCGGCTTCGGGAAATGAATGTCGGAACGGCTGTTGGCGAGGCCGCGCACCAGGTCCGGTGTCAGCTTGCCGTCCTCGCTGGCTGCGATCAAGAGCTTCGAACCGTTGGAGAAGAATTCCGGCGCCCCGCATTCGTCGGTCTCGACATGCGCCGACGAGGAGCAGATCACGCTGTGATAGGACTGGCACAGGGACGCCAGCGCCAGCGAATTGGCGGCGGTGCCGTTGAAGGCAAAGAATACCTCGGCATCCGGCTTGTCGAACAACTCCCGGAACGCGTCCGAGGCGGCTTGAGTCCAGGGATCGTCGCCATAGGCCGGCACATGGCCGCTATTGGCCTCCGCCATCGCCGCCCACGCCTCCGGACAAATGCCGGCATAATTGTCGCTCGCAAACTGCTGGGGATTGGGGGGCATCGTCGAGGTCGCTTTCGTGAGATTGCCCGGGAAGGGCCGATGGGCTTGGGCGTGCTTTTGCCAAGGTTTATCGCCAAGGCTTATCATCAAACCGCAAGGCGGTTTGTGCTGCAGGACGGCATTGTGCGAGGGGACGCCAGTGAGCCGCCAGGGAATCCAGCCTCACGGACAGGATCAACCTCAGCATTGCTGAGGCCTTCGTCACCGGCGGCTCACTGACTTCGGTTGAATCTATACGTCCGTCACGGCCTGCGCAATTTGCGCACCCGTCGTGCCCACCGATTCCTGCGGAGTCCGCCGATACAAGGCTATGGGCCGTGCGGTCAGAGCATGATCCGGAAAAGTGTGTAGCAGTTTTCCGAAAAGATCATGCTCAAACAAAAAGATAGAGCGGGATGACGATTCGAAGAAAGGACATCCCGCTGTAGGTTTCCGTGATCCCTGCCGCCGTCTGCGTCGGGTGCAAACAGACAAAAAGCAGGGCGCGACCGGCATCACCACGGTCGCGCCCTACATCACCGGTCTATGGGGCAGGGGGAATGACCGGCTTTTGGAAAGACTCTCAAGCCACGGAGTCGTTCCCGCCCTCTGCAAATTTTTTCGTACACGGTTAAGTGATCGCGGCTGTACCGAACCGGAACGGCTTCGCTCGGGTTGTGTTGGTGATCGCCATGGGGCGAGGGACACACCAACATGTCACAGATTCGTAAGGGAATTTTCGGTTCGCTCGCCATCGCGTTGACGCTTGGCGCAGTCCAACTCGCGTACGCCCATGACTTGATTGGTGGCCGGCAGGTGACCGCTGGCGTCCCCGGAACCGACATCAACCGCGCCGCCAAGTCCGATCGCGCGTCGGTTCCAGCCTCGTCGGGGCAAACCCAGACCATTGCGTTGCGGCACGACGGCGTCGCCGATACCTCGGTGCTCGTCCGCGTGCCTGTTGCCAGGGAAGGTTCCAGTGAATTGCCGAGGGAAGGCTCCAGGGAAGCCCGCAACGAACCGCGCAACGAAACGCGCAACGGCCCGACGCCGCCGGTGCCGGTGACCAAGCCCGCCAGCAAGAAGATCGCCGTCGCCTGCGAGCCGCCGGTCAGTGTCCTGACCGAAGTGGCCAAGCTGCTGCAGTCCGGCCGCTGCGTGACGTAAGGACAATAATATCCCGACCGTCATTCCGGGGCGATGCGTAGCATCGAGCCCGGAAAATCTTGAGATTCCGAATGCTCTCCCGCTGAACCCGTATGCTCGTGCGCGCACTCTTTTGTGCACGCGAGACCGCGGGTGCAGCGC
>JACDAG010000972.1 GCA_013695565.1 Bradyrhizobium sp. | reverse complement strand
GTTGATGGACGCGGAAGCCGGACAAAAGTCGCTGGTGAAGGTGATAGACGCGGCCCCGGCGCAGCTCCCTGCGCCGCATGCGATTATGCGCGCGCTCGATGTGCTGAAAAGCGCTAAGCGTCCGCTGATCATCCTCGGCAAGGGTGCGGCTTACGCCCAGGCCGATGACACCATCAAGAGCTTCGTCGAGAAGAGCGGCATTCCGTTCCTTCCCATGAGCATGGCCAAGGGACTGTTGTCCGACCTGCATCCGCAGTGCGCGGGCGCGGCACGTTCAACCGTCCTGAAGGACGCCGACGTCGTGATGCTGATCGGCGCGCGCCTCAACTGGCTATTGTCGCACGGCAAGGGCAAGTCCTGGGGCGACGCGCCCAAGAAATTCATCCAGATCGACATCGAGCCGAAGGAAATGGATTCCAACGTCGAGATCGTTGCCCCCGTGGTCGGCGATATCGGCTCCTGCGTCTCGGCCCTGCTCGAAGGCATGGGCGCGAACTGGGCGGCGGCGCCGTCGAACTGGACCAATGCGGTTGCCAAAAAGCGCGAAGAGAACGTCGCCAAGATGGCGCCGCGGCTGATGAACAACAACTCGCCGATGGACTATCACGGCGCACTCGGCGTGCTCCGGACGATCATCAAGGAGCGGCCGGACGCGATCCTCGTCAACGAAGGCGCCAACACGCTCGATCTCGCCCGCGGCGTCATCGACATGTACCAGCCGCGCAAGCGCATCGACGTCGGCACTTGGGGCGTGATGGGCATCGGCATGGGCTATTCGTTTGCCGCCGCGATCGTAACCGGCAAACCGGTGCTCGCGGTCGAAGGCGACTCGGCGTTCGGTTTCTCCGGCATGGAGGTCGAGACGATCTGCCGCTACAAGCTGCCGGTCTGCATCGTGATCTTCAACAATGACGGCATCTATCGCGGCACCGACGTCAATTCGGTCGGCGACGATCCGGCGCCCACGGTGTTCGTCAAGGGCTCGCGCTACGACAAGATGATGGAAGCGTTCGGCGGCGTCGGCGTCCATGCGACCTCCCCCGATGAACTGAAGCGCGCCGTCAACGCCGCGATGGATTCCGGCAAGCCGACGCTGATCAATGCGGTGATCGATCCGCAGGCCGGCTCCGAAAGCGGCCGCATCGGCAACCTCAATCCGCAGAGCGTACTGAAGAAGAAATAGCCACAAATCACATTGCAAGAGTCACTTTACAGATCACATTCCAATCCATCCTGCGCGTTGCAGGTCAGACAGAGTACGGAGCATAGACGATGACAAAGGCGCTGAAGGGCGTTCGCATTCTCGATTTCACCCACGTCCAGTCGGGACCGACCTGCACGCAGTTGCTGGCCTGGTTCGGCGCCGACGTGATCAAGGTCGAGCGTCCCGGCGTCGGCGACATCACGCGCGGCCAGTTGCAGGACATCCCCAATGTGGACAGCCTGTATTTCACCATGCTCAACCACAACAAGCGCTCGATCACGCTCGACACCAAGAACCCGAAGGGCAAGGAAGTCCTGACAGCGCTGATCAAGAGCTGCGACGTGCTGGTGGAGAATTTCGGTCCCGGCGTGCTCGACCGCATGGGCTTCCCCTGGGAGAAGATCCACGCCCTCAACCCGAAGATGATCGTGGCCTCGATCAAGGGTTTTGGCCCCGGACCGTTTGAAGACTGCAAGGTGTATGAGAACGTCGCGCAGTGCACCGGCGGTGCGGCGTCGACCACCGGCTTCCGTGACGGATTGCCGTTGGTCACCGGCGCGCAGATCGGCGACAGCGGCACCGGGTTGCATCTGGCGCTCGGCATCGTCACCGCGCTGTATCAGCGCACCGTCACCGGCCAGGGTCAGAAGGTCACCGCCGCGATGCAGGACGGCGTGCTGAACCTCTGCCGGGTCAAGCTGCGCGACCAGCAGCGCCTCGCCCATGGACCCCTGAAAGAATACAGCCAGTACGGCGAAGGCATTCCGTTCGGCGACGCGGTGCCGCGCGCCGGCAACGATTCCGGCGGCGGCCAGCCCGGCCGCATCGTCAAATGCAAGGGCTGGGAGACCGACCCCAACGCTTACCTCTATTTCATCACCCAGGCGCCGGTGTGGGAGAAAATCTGCGACGTGATCGGCGAACCCGGCTGGAAGACCCATCCCGACTACGCCAAGCCGCCTGCCCGGCTGTCGCGGTTGAATGAAATCTTCGCGCGCATCGAACAGTGGACGATGACGAAGACAAAATTCGAGGCGATGGACATCCTCAACAAGGACGACATCCCCTGCGGCCCGATTCTGTCGATGAAGGAAATCATCGAGGACCAGTCGCTGCGCGCCACCGGCACGGTGGTCGAGGTCGATCACCCCACCCGCGGCAAGTATTTCTCGGTCGGCAATCCGATCAAGATGTCGGACTCACCGTCCGAGGTGACCCGCTCGCCGCTGCTCGGCGAGCACACCGACGAAATCCTGCGCCAGGTGCTCGGCTTCTCGGATCACCAGGTGGCCGAGATCCACGATTCCGGCGCGCTCGATCCTCCGAGGAAGCAGGCGGCCGAATAAGCCCGTCTCACCCTCTAAAAGTGACGAAGGCCGCCGGTTCCGGCGGCCTTTTTCGTTATCAGAACGCCAATCGCGCCATTTATGTTGCGATGCAAAAGGCTAATTGCTGCTATGCAAACAAATGCATTGCCTGTGGTATCTGGTATACATAAATTATCTCCAGATCACGAAGCGGAGCTACTCCGCAACTTAGAAAAGGGGACCAAATGTCCAAGACTGCAACCATCTGCCTCGTGCCCTCCAGCAGCCTGTTCGCCCGGCTGATGGCCTCCATCGACCGCCTGCTGACCGCGAGCGCCCGCATCACCATTCGCAACGGCGACCTTCCCCGCTTCGGTCTTTGACGCCGCTAACGCGCCGCCCAAGCTGCGTTTTCAGGCTCGATTGCTTCAGGTTTCCTCCCAGACTAAAGGCCCCGGTTTTCCGGGGCCTCTTTTTTTGCGCTGCGCCCGGTCATACCGGCCGGCGCCCCATCTGCGACAAATCAGCCGGAGCTATGCGTTGGCATCACTATTCATTTGCAGTCTTGGCATATCGCATACCAATATGCCGATAATCGTTCCGGATTGGAAACAGGGGCGGTCAGGGGAAGATGGGGGCAGGTTTTTTACAGCACCAAGGCAGCCTGAATGGCGGTTTGGCCGTTGTCACGCACGGGCCAGTGCGTCAGTTCAGTGTTCCGACTTATCCCAAAGGCGCGGATGCCGCGTCCCACAGTCAGGCCTACAATTGCGTCCTTGCAACTCTAACCTGCAATGCCGCCTGAGCTAACCTCACGATATGACTGAAAAGCCGGGAAGACTGAGATTGGATCGGAAGCGTTGAGTTAAGAGTTGAGTTAAAGGCAAAGCCGGCAAAGAACGGCGCGTTCAAATCCTACGGGGAGTAAGCCAAATGAAGCACTCTGTTTTGCATGTTGCGTTAGCCACGGTCGCGCTGTTCGGCGCCGGCACTGTCGCGGCGAATGCCGCCTGGGAACCGGTTCGCCCGGTCGAGTTCATCGTACCCGCCGGCACCGGCGGCGGCGCCGATCAGATGGCGCGCACCATCCAGGGCATCGTGACCAAACACGGCCTGATGAAGCAGCCGATGGTCGTCATCAACAAGTCCGGCGGCGCCGGCGGCGAAGGCTTCCTCGACGTCAAGGGTTCGGGGAACAATCCGCACAAGATCATCATCACCCTGTCCAACCTGTTCACCACCCCGCTTGCGACCGGCATTCCCTTCAACTGGAAGGACATGACGCCGGTTGCGATGCTGGCGCTCGATGAGTTCGTGCTCTGGGTCAACGCCGAGAAGCTCTACAATACCGTCAAGGACTTCGTCGACGCCGTGAAGCAGGCACCTTCCGGCAGCATGAAGATGGGCGGCACCGGATCGAAGCAGGAAGACCAGATCATCACGGTCGCCGTCGAGAAGGCCACCGGCGCGAAATTCACCTACATTCCCTACAAGGGCGGCGGAGAAGTCGCGGTCCAGCTGGTCGGCAATCATGTCGACTCAACAGTCAACAATCCGATCGAGGCGGTGGCGCAATGGCGCGGCGGCAAGCTTCGTCCGCTCTGCGTGTTCGACGGCAAGCAGATGGACTATGACGAAGTGATCGCGGACGGCAAAGGCTGGAAGGATATTCCGACCTGCAAATCGCAGGGCCTCGATATGGAATATCTGATGCTACGCGGCATCTTCATGGGCCCTAAGGCCACCAAGGACCAGGTCGAATACTACATCGATCTGTTCAAGAAGGTGCGCGCCACGCCGGAGTGGCAGGACTTCATGAAGAGCGGCGCCTTCAACACCACCTTCCTGACCGGGGCGGACTACGCCAAATGGGTCGAGACGGAAGAGAAGCGTCACGAAACCCTGATGAAGGAAGCCGGCTTCCTCGCCACCGCGGGAAACTGAGCGAACCGAAATCGAGCGTGCCCACCCATGCGTAACGCAGAAATGGCTGCGAACCCAAACCTGTGATTCCGGATGGAGTTTGAATGACCACGAATAGCCCCGACGCCGGCCCGACCCACAAGGCCGTGGAAGCCGGCGTCACGCTGCTGATCGCGCTGTTCGGCGCGATCGTCATCTACGGCAGCGTGAAGGCCGGCATCAACTGGGGAGCCGAAGGGCCGCGCGCCGGATTCTTTCCCTTCTATGTCGGGATCTTCATTATCGCCTCCAGCGCCATCAATCTCTGGAACGGGCTGCGCGACGGAGACGACGCGCTGTTCGCGGAATGGGGACAATTGCGCCAGGTGATGAGCGTCGTGTTGCCGACCGCGATCTATGTCGGCGTCATGCCGTTCACCGGCCTCTACCTCGCCTCCATCATCTTCATCGGCTGGTTCATGCGATGGCTCGGCAAATACAGCTGGCTGGTGGTCACCGCCGTGGCGCTCGGCATGCCCATCGTCACCTACCTGATTTTCGAGCGCTGGTTTCTGGTCCCGCTTCCCAAGGGACCGATCGAGGAATGGCTCGGTCTCTAAATTCCGAATTTTCGTTTCGTTAGCCCACGGTTGCAGGACTTGAAGCATGGAAGAACTCGTCAATCTATTTCACGGCTTTGCGGTCGCGCTGCAGCCTTTCAACATCATGGTGATGATCCTGGGCATCGTGCTCGGCGTCATCATCGGCGTGCTACCGGGACTGGGCGGCGCCAACGGCGTCGCGATCCTGTTGCCGCTGACCTTCAGCATGCCGCCGACCTCGGCCATCATCATGCTGTCCTGCATCTACTGGGGCGCGTTGTTCGGCGGCGCCATCACCTCCATCCTGTTCAACATCCCCGGCGAGCCATGGTCGGTGGCGACGACGTTCGACGGCTATCCGATGGCGCAGCAGGGCAAGGCCGGCGAAGCGCTGACGGCCGCCTTCACCTCCTCCTTCGTCGGCGCGCTGTTCGCCGTCGTCATGATCACGCTGGTCGCACCACTGGTTGCGAGCTTCGCGCTGCGGTTCGGGCCGGCGGAAAAATTCGCGGTGTATTTCCTGGCGTTCTGCAGTTTCGTCGGCCTCAGCAAGGAGCCGCCGTTCAAGACCATCGCCGCGATGATGATCGGCTTTGCGCTGGCCGCGGTCGGACTTGATTCCATCACCGGACAATTGCGGCTGACGTTCGGATCCACCGAACTGCTCAACGGCTTCGACTTCCTGATCGCCGTCATCGGCCTGTTCGGCATCGGCGAGATCCTGCTGACCATGGAAGAGGGTTTGGCCTTCCGCGGCGGCAAGGCGAAGATCGACCTGCGTGTTGTCGTGCAAACCTGGAAGCAGATGCCGCAATACTGGATCACGTCGCTGCGCTCCTGCCTGATCGGCTGCTGGATGGGCATCACGCCCGCGGGCGCCACGCCGGCATCGTTCATGAGCTATGGCATCGCCAAGCGGGTCTCCAAGCACGGCCATAATTTCGGCAAGGGCGAGGTCGAGGGCGTGATCGCGCCGGAAACCGCGGCACACGCGGCCGGCACCGCAGCGTTGCTGCCGATGCTTTCGCTTGGCGTGCCGGGATCACCGACCGCGGCCGTGCTGCTTGGCGGCCTCCTGATCTGGGGCCTGCAACCCGGTCCGATGCTGTTCGTCGAACAGAAGGAATTCGTCTGGGGACTGATCGCCTCGATGTATCTCGGCAATCTCGTCGGCCTCATCGTCGTGCTGACCTGCGTGCCTGTCTTCGCGGCCATCCTGCGTGTGCCGTTCAGCATCATCGCGCCGCTCATCCTGGTGCTCTGCGCGATCGGCGCCTATTCGGTCCACAGCTCGACCTTCGACGTGGTGATGATGCTGGTGTTCGGCGTGGTCGGCTATCTCCTGAAGAAGTGCAACTATCCGCTGGCGCCGCTGGTTCTGGCCATCGTGCTCGGCGACAAGGCGGAGGAAGCCTTCCGGCAATCGCTGCTGGGCTCGCAAGGCTCGCTCGGCGTGTTCTTCTCGAACACGCTGGTCGGCACCATCATGGTGCTTGGACTGGTCGCCCTGTTCTGGTCGCTGATCCAGCAAGGCTACACCCGCCTGCGCACCGCGGTCGCGTAAAACAGCCCAAAAATACCAGCCTCACAAACTTTCTGATCTAGCATAGCCGCCGGCTCGTAAATCGATCCGGCGGCTAAGCTCTTTGTTTTGCGTCGCTTTCCGAGAAATAGACAAAAAAGAACAATTCCAAAAAAATACGTGGTACTGCGACAAAACGGCGAGATTCCTCTTGTCTACTGGCATATCATATACCAAACTCCGCCCTCAGAGCTGTCAGGCGATAGAACAGCGCATAGGAGGGAAGATGACGGACACAGTTCACGGAGCGGCCCCTGCAGTGGCCCGCGTCAGCGATACCTACCGCTGGACGCAATTGGCAATCGGTGTCGCCGCGATGGTGATGATCGCGAACTACCAATATGGCTGGACGTTCTTCGTCCCCGACATCCAGAAAAAATTCGGTTGGGACCGCGCCTCGATCCAGTGGGCATTTACGCTGTTTGTTTTGTTTGAAACCTGGCTGGTGCCGGTCGAAGGCTGGTTCGTCGATAAATACGGCCCGCGTCTCGTCGTTCTCGTCGGCGGAATCCTCTGCGCGATCGGCTGGGCGATCAACGCCCAGGCAGAGACGCTCAACGGCTTCTACCTCGGCATGATCATCGCGGGCATCGGCGCCGGTGGCGTCTACGGCACCTGCGTCGGCAACGCGCTGAAATGGTTTCCCGACAAACGCGGCCTCGCCGCCGGCATCACCGCGGCAGGCTTCGGTGCGGGCTCCGCGCTGACGGTCGCGCCGATCCAGGCGATGATCGTCGATCGCGGCTTCCAGACCACCTTCCTTTATTTCGGACTCGGACAAGGCATCATCATCGTGATCCTGGCCTTCCTGCTGTTCTCGCCGAAGGCAGGACAGGTCCCCGCCGTGATCCAGAACGCCAATGTAATCCAGAGCCGGCGTAATTATCAGCCCATGGAAGTGATCCGTCAGCCGATCTTCTGGTTGATGTATTTCATGTTCGTGATCGTCGGCGCCGGCGGATTGATGGTCACCGCCAACCTCAAGCCGATCGCGGTCGACTGGAAGGTCGACAGCGTGCCGGTGACGCTGATGGCGGTGACGATGACCGCGGTGACGTTCGCCGCGACCATCGACCGCGTCCTCAACGGTCTGACCCGGCCGTTCTTCGGCTGGATCTCCGACATGATCGGCCGCGAGAACACCATGTTCATCGCGTTCGGCATGGAAGGCGTCGGCATCTGGGCGCTGTACATGTGGGGCCACGATCCGATCTGGTTCGTGCTGCTGTCGGGCTTCGTGTTCTTTGCCTAGGGCGAGATCTACTCCCTGTTCCCCTCGACCTGCACCGACACGTTCGGCTTGAAGTTCGCCACCACCAATGCGGGCCTGCTCTACAC
>JACDAG010000969.1 GCA_013695565.1 Bradyrhizobium sp. | reverse complement strand
ACGACGAATTCGTACCCGCCGCCGACGCCCTTCAGCGGATGGGCGCATTCCACCGCGTCGAGCGTGTCGGCCGGCAGCTCGCGTACCTTCTTATAGGCCGTGACGCGCGCCTGCTTGAACACGCTTTCGGCCAGCGCGTCGGCCAGGATCAACAGATCGCCGTTACTGGCCCAATTGTCCGATGGCGCGTCGGTGACCTCGAACAGGCCGTAGGCGATCTTTGGCGAGAACGAGATGGCGCGGTTGCCGGGTAGCGTCCAGGGCGTCGTGGTCCAGATCACGACGCTGGCGCTGGCGAGCGCGCCATGCGCCGGCGAGGTGACCGGAAATTTCACCCACACCGTATCCGAGGTGTAGTCCTCGTATTCGACCTCGGCCTCGGCGAGCGCGGTCTTCTCCACCACGCTCCACATCACGGGCTTGGAGCCGCGATAGAGCGTGCCGTTGGCGGCGAACTTCATCAGTTCGCGCGCGATCTGGGCTTCGGCGGGATAGCTCATGGTGGCGTAGGGATGATCCCAGTCGCCGATGATGCCGAGCCGCTTGAACTCCTCGCGCTGCACGTTGAGCCAGTGCGTCGCATAGGCCCGGCACTCCTTGCGAAACGCCACCATCGCCGTGGAGTCGCGGAAGTCCGGCTTCTGCTTGCCCTTGGAGCGGTAATTCTCTTCCTCGATCTTCCATTCGATCGGGAGGCCGTGGCAGTCCCAGCCCGGCACATAGTTGGAATCGAAACCGAGCATCTGCTGGCTCTTGGTCACGACGTCTTTCAGGATCTTGTTCAGCGCGTGGCCGATATGGATGTTGCCGTTGGCGTAGGGCGGGCCGTCATGCAGCACGAATTTGGCGCGGCCGCGCGCACTCTCGCGCAGTTTTTCGTAGAGGCCGATCTTGTTCCAATGGTTGAGGATTTCCGGCTCGAGCTTGGGCAGGCCGCCGCGCATCGGGAATTCCGTCAGCGGCAGGAACAGGGTCTTGGAATAGTCGGCGGAGTCGGACTTTTGCGGTTTTTCGGACATGGATGCTCTGGTTTGGCTCAAAGGGCGCGAGATTCGCTGGTCATTCGCGGGGTAAACGGGGAAATCCCGGTCTTGCGCCGAGCCAAAGCTCAGGCGGAAGCCGGGCCGCTAATGGGGATGGTGCGCCGCGCAAACATGGGCTTTCCATAGCAGCCGGAACGGGAAATCGCAAAGGTCCTGGGACTTCTAACTATCGCTGTTGCGCATTTCTTTCAGAATACTAATCTGTTGATTAGTGGAGAGAATTCATGAGCACCAAGCCGTCCGAGGTCTATGAAAGATTAAAGGACCTTCGCCGACAGGGCGACGGGACCAAAATACGGTCGAGGATCAGTCAGCAGCTTGAGGAGGTCTTAAGGCTCCGTGGACTCGTTCGGAAATTGGAGAGGCCCGATAGCTTTGTGGCCCGGACGGAACCGCAAGCAAACCTGATTAGAGCACTGGAGATCAAGACGCTCGCCGACCGTATCTTTGGAGACGAGCAAAAGGCCGAAGCCTGGCTGCAGCGGCCAAATGCATCGCTTTCGGGTCAAACGCCCGCCGACCTCCTGAACGATGAGCTCGGCACGGCCGTCGTTCGCGAAATGCTTGAACGGATTGATCACGGAATTTTTGCCTGAGCTCGCGATATGGAGCTTTGGCGCATTTCCAACTATGCCGATCTTTCAGGGATTGGGGGCTTGAGGGCCACCGGCAGGTGGCACTCGCAGGGCAAGCGCATCGTCTATCTCGCCGATCATCCATCCAGCGCGCTGCTCGAGATGCTGGTCCATATGGACCGCGATCTGATTCCACCTACCTATCAATTGCTGCGTATCGTTGTCCCCGCCGATATTTCCTTCGAAACCATCGACGCTGAGCTGCCACCGGATTGGCGAGCGCAGACTCTAACAAGCCGGAAAATCGGGGATCGATGGCTTGAGCGTGCAACGACTGCATTATTGCAGGTACCGTCGGCAATCAGCGAGAAAGGCAACAACTTCCTCCTGAATCCTGCGCACCCGGCCGCGACAAGGATTACGTTGGCAGAAGTTATTCGAGCGCCCTTCGATTCCCGCTTGCTAGCCTGAAAAACAAACCGTTAAGCAGTCAACTCGCCCGCGGCCGGGCCGGGTTTCCCATCACGGTCGCGCCCGCGCCGACGTCCCGTGTCACCACGCTGCCGGCGCCGATTACCGCGCCGTCGCCGATGCTGACGCCAGGCAGGATGATGGCGCCGCCGCCGATCCAGACATCGCTGCCGATCCGGACCGGGCGTCCGAATTCGAGGCCGTCGCGCCGCGTGGCCGCGTCCCGGGGATGATCGGCGGCGTAGATCTGCACCGCGGGCCCGATCTGGGTGCGGTCGCCGATCGAGACTTCGACGACGTCGAGAATGACGCAGTTGAAGTTCATGAACACGCCATCGCCGATGCGAATGTTGTAGCCGAAGTCGCAGAAGAACGGCGGCCGGATCACGGCATCCTTGCCGACATGGCCGAGGCGTTCGCAGAGCAGCGCGTGCCGTTCCGATACCGGCTGCGCCAGCGCCGCGTTGTAGCGCACCAGCCAGGCCTTGTTGACCGCCTGTTCGGCGCCGAGTTCGGCATCCGGACGATACAATTCGCCGGCGAGCATCTTTTCTTTTTCGCTTCTGCTCAACCGATCACTCCAAGCTTCGGATAGGCATCGGGTTCGGCCGCCAGCATCGCGCGCGCCCGGGCGCTGTCGTCGTCCATCTGGCGGATCAACGGCTCGATGTTGTCGAATTTCAGCTCATCGCGGATGAAGCCGATAAAGGCGACGTCGAGCACCGAGCCGTAGAGATCGCCCTTGAAATCGAACACGAACACTTCCAATAGCGGCGCGCCATTGTCGAAGGTCGGGCGGCGGCCGTAGCTCGCGACGCCGTCGAGGCGCTGAGCCCCTAAACCCACCCGCACCGCATAGATGCCGTGCTTGAGCCCGCACGTCTTGTCGAGGCGGATATTGGCGGTGGGATAGCCGAGGTCGCGGCCGCGCTTCTCGCCATGGATCACCTCGCCGGTCGCGAACCACGGGCCATCGAGCATGGCGGTGGCGTCCTCGATCTGCCCCTCCGCCAGCGCCATCCGGATCGCGCTGGAAGACACCGGGCGCTCGGCGATGTCGACATGGGCCTGGACGTCGACCTCGATTCCGAGCCGCGGCGCCTCGCTGACCAAAAGGCTTGGCGAGCCGACGCGACCTTTGCCGAAATGGAAGTCGTAACCGACCGCAATGCCGCTGATGCCGAGCCGCCCAATCAGGTCATGGTGAATGAAATCTTGCGCGGATGTTCCGGCGCGGCCCTTGTCGAAGGTCATCACCACGGCGCCGTCAAGTCCGGTCCCGGCCAGCAGCCGCAGCTTGTTGGCCTCGTCGGAGAGCCGGAATTGCGGGCTGTTCGGGCTGAAAAAGCTGCGCGGATGCGGCTCGAACGTCACCGCGAATGCAGGTTTGCCGTGGGCGCGGCCCATGTTC
>JACDAG010000937.1 GCA_013695565.1 Bradyrhizobium sp. | reverse complement strand
TGGTGATCACATGGCAGTCGCGACGTCGCCCCGCGAACCGAATTCTCAACCGCGACAACAAGCGCCGTCATGGAAAGTTCCATCGCGAAACTGTGAGCATCGGCCGGATTGACAGAGCTCCCATAGACTTGAGTCGCAGGGAACTGCGCAGCCCCGGTCGCGTTGCCCGTACACAGCATCACACGATGCGCATCCTGCGGGGCAGCCTCATGACACAGTCCTCCCATCGTCGGCCATCATCGCGCGTCGCCCACGCGCTGGCTTTCGCCACGGCGTTGTTGCTGGCGCCTTCGGTTTTCTCCAGCGCGGCAAGTGCCCAGACGCTGGGTTACGCTTCCACCCAGCCCAATGCCTTTCCCACCGATGAAGTGATGGTCGAGCCGACGGACGGCGTCGTGCCGGAGCGGCTGCGCCGCGCCGTCGTTGCCACCAATGAGGCGCCCGGCACCATCGTGATCGATACCGGCAACACCGCGCTCTATTACGTGCTCGGCCAGGGCCGCGCCGTTCGTTATGGCGTCGGCGTCGGCCGCGAGGGCTTTACCTGGTCCGGCGTGCAGACCATCAGCCGCAAGGCGGAGTGGCCGGATTGGCATCCGCCGGCCGAGATGATTGCACGCCAGCCCTATCTGCCGCGCTTCATGGCCGGCGGCCCCGGCAATCCGCTCGGCGCCCGTGCGATCTATCTAGGCTCCAGCCAGTACCGGATTCACGGCACCAACGATCCCTCGACGATCGGCAAGTTCGTCTCCTCCGGCTGCATCCGCCTGACCAATGAGGATGTCAGCGACCTGTTCAGCCGGGTCGATGTCGGCACCAGGGTCGTCGTGCTGCCGAAGGGCGCGCCGCATATGGAAACGCGGACCAACATCAGCGTGCGCCCGGCGGCGACGCCTGTGCGCCCGGCGCTGACCACGCTACCTTCGCGGCGGCAGGCGATGAATCTGACGGCGTCGCAGCTCAACTGAGCCGCCAACCGTAACGGGAGACACGTATGGGCGTGAGCAGAATGACAGTCTTGGGCGCGCTGGCTTTGGCAGGCGCTGCGGCGCTTGCCCCGGCCGCGCAAGCCCAGGATTTCTTCTCGGCCCTGTTCGGCGGCATGGGCCGGTCGCGCGCCCCCTATGTCTCGATGCCGTTCGCCAATGATGACGGTGCCGTGCCGGTCCGTCGCAGCGAGCCGCGCCGCTATGGTGGCGGCGGTCAGGCGTTTTGCGTGCGTACCTGCGACGGGCGCCATTTCCCGGTGACGGGATCCGACAATGCGAGCCGTGCTGCGTCCTGTGAGAGCTTCTGTCCGTCCAGCGAGACCAAGGTATTTTACGGCAGCAACATCGACAACGCGGCGGCCGACAACGGCAAGCCATACTCAGAATTGCCGAACGCGTTTCGCTATCGCAACGAAATCGTGGCGGGATGCACCTGCAACGGCAAGGATCAGATCGGGCTGGCGCCGGTCAAGATCGAGGATGACCCGACCTTGCGTAAGGGCGACATCGTCGCCGGCGAGAACGGTCTGCTGGTGGCGGGCCGCAGCAGCGACAAACGCGGCGCCGAGCTGAACTTCTCCCCCGCGTCGGAAAAGCTGCGCGCGAAATATGAACGGCTGCCGGTCGTGGCAAGGGAGTGAGTGCTGGTGCGTCATCCCCGGACGAACGCACTTGCGTTCGCTCGGGAGGTGCGAGCGTAGCGAGCCTCGAAGGATGCGTGGCACTAGTCGGGCCGTCGTCCTTCGAGGCGCGCAAGAGCGCGCACCCCTCGGTGAGCGCGATAGCGCTCATCCGGGGATGACGGACTAAGAGCACCCTTACGCCGCGCGGATCTTGCCGAGGAACTCGGTAACTTGAGTCCCCAATTGCTTGCTCTGGGTTTCCAGCGTCTCGGAGGCGTGCTTGACGTCATCGGCGGCGGCCGCGGCCGCATCGGCGTCGGCCTTGACGCCCGTGATGTTGTCGGAGACGTTCTTGGTGCCCTGTGCGGCGAATTGCGTGCTGCGGGTAATCTCCTGCGTCGCGGCGCCCTGTTCCTGCACGGCGGCTGCGATCGCGGTCGCGACCTCGTTGACCTCGCCGATGATGCCGCCGATGCCCTTGATGGCGTCGATGGCTTCATTCGCGACCTTCTGGATTTCGGAGATCTGTTCCGAGATTTCCTCGGTCGCCTTCGCGGTCTGGCTCGCCAGCGATTTGACCTCGGACGCGACCACCGCAAAGCCGCGGCCGGCTTCACCGGCGCGCGCAGCCTCGATGGTGGCGTTGAGGGCCAGCAGGTTGGTCTGGGCCGCGATCGAATTGATCAGGCCGACGACTTCGCCGATCCGGCCTGCGGAACTGGCGAGGCCCTGCACGGTGCCGTCGGTCTCGCGCGCCTGGCTGACGGCGCGGCTGGCAATGCCGGCGGCATGGGCTGCCTGCTGGCTGATGTCGTTGATCGAGGCGCTCAGTTGTTCCGATGCCGCAGCCACGGTCTCGACGCTCATCGAAGCTTCGCTGGAGGCCTTTTCGGCGACCTGAACCCGCGCGTTGGTCTGGCGGGAAACCGTGGACAGGCCGTCCGAGGTGGCCCGCATCTGGCCGGACGAATCGCCCAGCTGGTTGAGCGTCTGGCGCACCATGGTCTCGAATTCGCCGACATGGCTTTCGATCGCCTGCTGGCGCGCGGTGGCGCCGGCATTGCGCTCGCGCTCCTGCGCTTCGATCCGCACCTTGTCTTCGGCCTGCTGCTTGAACGTCTCCAGCGCGCCGGCGAGTGCGCCGATTTCGTCCTGGCGCTGGGTGTAACCGGTGTCGACGGCGAGATCGCCGGCGGCAACTTTCAGCATCGCATCGCGCATATTGTGCAGCGGCTTGATGACGCGACGGGTGACGAGGATCAACGCGCCGAATGTCAACACCAACGCGCCGACCAGCAGCGTCAATTGCACCACCAGCGAACGCATGGCGGCGGAATACTGCGCGACGGTGTGTTCGCGGGCGGCATCGAGCGCCGTCTCGGCCACGTTGACGGCGGCGGACAGCCGTCCGACCGTGACCGGGCTCCACGCATTCGCGGTCATTTCGGGCTTCTCGCCGGATATCAGCGCCGTCAGCAGCCGGTCGCGCAAGGCGAGGTATTCCGGCTCGAAATAGGCTTTCTTGGTGGCGGCCATCGCGCTCGAAAGCGCCGGCGGCAATTGCATGCCCGCCGCGGTCAGTTCCAGCGCATTCCAGGCGGCATCGGCGCCGCCGCTGAACTTGGTGTGGGCCGCGCGGGTTTCGGCCGTCGCCTTGCCGGCGCCGAGTCCGTTGGAGATCAGCAGCGAAGCCTCGCCCGCGGTGTTGCGCAGCAACCAGGCGATCTGCTTGATCGCGAGCAACTGGTCGATCACGGGGTCCTGATGGTTGACGTTGGCGGCGAGCGTTCCGGAAAGTTTGTCGAGCGTGGTGAGCAGACCCTGCGTCGTCTCCATATACTCCTTGGCGAGCGCCGGGCGGCGCGGGGTCTCCTTGGGCTGAGCCATGGCTTCCCAGAATTCCTTCTGCTGCGCCGTCAGCGCCTTGAACAGCCGGTCGAATTCAGGGACCAGCGTCGCTTGCTGCGCGAACTCGACCTTGCCGAGCAGACCAAGTGCGTTGCTCATTGCCGGCATTTCGGCGTCGCGAAGGCTGCGCAGATATTTTTCGATGTCGCTGTCCAGCGGTGCGGCGCCCATCAACAGCCGGTTGGTGGTGGAGCGGTCGGTGCGCAGATTGTGCATCGCCTTGAACATGTTGGCCGACGCGTCTGTGATCACCGAGATGCGGCTTGCAACCTGCAGCCTTCCCCAGGATTCCCAGGCGTTGAGCGAGAACCCAACCACGATGCAGAACGCGGTGGCCAGGATAACGGTCTTCAGCAGCGTCGATACGGTCAGGCGATTCAACATGATGCTCCCCCAAAGCTGCGGCCAGTGGGGGGTAAAAGGGTAAATACTTAAGACAGATATCGAGGCCGTAAGACTACGGGCCGCATTGAAATAATTGAGACTTTTCTGGTTCCTTCGGCGGGAACCAGGCATGCCCGGTTACGTTAACAAGACACTAACAGCAACTTTCGCCGAGGGGGCCCGCATGCTTGTCAGCGTACTCGTCACGTTTCTGGTCGTTATCCTCGTCCTCTATCTCATCAACATGTTGCCGATCGACGGCCGCGCCAAGCAGATTTGCCGTGTCGTCGTCATCATTCTCGGCGTCATCTCGCTGCTGAGATACATCAACGTGGTCTAGCAACCGCCAAACGAAAAAGGCCCCGGCGCTGCCGGGGCTTTTCATATCGGGGGCTACTTCAGCGCCTTGAACCAGTCGTCCACCTCCTTGTGGATCTGGTCCTTGGCGAAGCCATAGCGTTGCTGCAGCTTGCCTTCGAGTTGCTCGCGACGGCCTTCGATCACGTTGAGATCGTCGTCGGTGAGCTTGCCCCACTTCTCCTTGGCGGCGCCGTTGAACTGTTTCCAGTTCCCTTCAACCCGGTTCCAATCCATCGTCATCTCCTCTTGTGTTGAGATGACGATCAACGGGTGTCCGCGTCGGACGTTCCTGACGGAACTGCGGCATCATGACGTCGATCAGCCGGCCGCCTTGGCTTCGCGGCGGCGGGCGGTGAGGATGTATTCGGTGTAGCCG
>JACDAG010000915.1 GCA_013695565.1 Bradyrhizobium sp. | reverse complement strand
ACCAAGAACAACTCGGAATTCTTCGATTCCATGAACACCTAATCCTTCAGGCTGGTTTAAGGAGGGCGCCTCGTGTGAGCGGGGCGCCCTCTCGTTTATGTTGCGTTGCGGTGGATGTCGTCATGTTGCAGCAATTGCTGCAGCAGAAGTGCAGCATAGTCAGGACGGGAGTCCGGGCGCAAATTCTGACTAAGTATCTGATATTGATTTATTTATCGGCGGTTTGGCGGCTAAATCCAATTGCTTCTCCGGTTTTCGCAGCGCAATTGCTGCACACATTCGGCAGCAAACGGCGCGTAACAGAGGCGATTTACGGCATCCATGAGAGAGCAAGCCGCTGAATTCAAATGGCGTTGCCTTTCCAAGCACGCCTGCCCAAATAGGCGATGCATCCGCGGGATCAGACCATCTTTGCGCTGTCGTCGGGCCGTCCTCCCAGCGCGATTGCGATCGTGCGCGTCTCCGGCCCGCAGGCTGGTTCAGCACTGACGGCCTTGGGCGGCAAAATCCCGCCGGCGCGGGCGACGACTCGGATGCTGCTTCGGGATGCCAATGGTCAGCCATTGGACGATTCGGTCGTGCTCTGGTTCCCGGGACCGGCCAGTGCCACCGGTGAGGATGTCGCCGAATTCCACGTCCATGGCGGCCGTGCCGTGCTGGCCTCGATCTTTGCGGCGCTGGCCGCTTTGGAAAATATGCGGACCGCCGAGCCCGGCGAATTCACCCGCCGCGCGTTCGAGAACGGCAAGCTCGATCTCACCGAGGCCGAAGGTCTCGACGACCTCATTCACGCCGACACCGATCGGCAACGCCGCCAGGCGCTGCGTCAGTTGAAGGGCCTGCTCGGCGACCGGGCGCGCGACTGGCGCGCGCGCATCATCGAGGCCTCCGCGCTGATCGAAGCCGGCATCGATTTTTCGGACGAGGGCGATGTACCGGCGGAATTGATCGCGCCGGCGCTGGCGAAAATCAAAATGCTGCTCGGTGAAATCCAGGAAGTCCTTGCGGCACAGGGCCAAAGTGAACGGCTGCGCGACGGAATCGTGGTTGCGATCGCGGGTCCGCCGAATGTCGGCAAGTCGACCTTGATGAATCAACTGGCGCGGCGCGAGGTTGCGATCGTATCGCCGCATGCCGGGACCACGCGCGATGTCATTGAGGTGCAGCTCGATCTCGACGGCTATCCGGTGACTGTCATCGACACCGCCGGCATTCGCGAGACCGACGATCCCGTGGAGCAGGAGGGGGTGCGTCGCGCCCGCGCCCGCGCCGCGGAAGCCGATCTCGTGCTGTGGCTGGCGGACGGGGACGACGGGAAAATCGATCACGACGGCACGGCGCCGGTCTGGCGGGTGCGCAACAAGATCGACCTGGATTCGCCGGATCGGCCAATGGCCGAGTTCGCGGGCGGAGCCGGTTTCGCGATTTCGGCCAGGAGCGGGAACGGCCTGCCCGAACTGATGGCGGCTCTGGTCGGATTCGCCCATGATTATTTCGGCGCCAGCGAGGGCGGCTTGATCAGCCGGACCCGCCAGCGGCAATTGCTGCAGCAGACCGCCGCCTCGTTGCACCGCAGCATAGATGTGGTTGGTTCTGGCGAGGAACTTGCCGCGGAGGAACTTCGGATCGCCGCGCGTTCGCTCGGTCGGCTCCTGGGACGCGTCAATGTTGAAGAAATCCTCGACGTGATCTTTCGGGAGTTTTGTGTAGGGAAGTAATATTTCTTTGTTTCAGTATTTGGTTCATTTTCATAGCTGAGCTGTTTCACGTGAAACACTTTCGGTGGAACCTATGGAACCCGGTGTTTCACGTGAAACAGATCCATGCCTTCAATTTCCTGCAACTTCCGCTTCCGCGATTTCGGACTCCGGGATAGAAGTCGCGCCATGATTTCGCGCTCAGACTGTTTCGACGTTATTGTTATCGGCGGCGGCCATGCCGGCTGTGAAGCCGCGAGCGCGGCTGCCCGGATGGGCGCGAAGACGGCCCTGGTCACCCACAGCTTTGCGACCGTCGGCGCCATGTCCTGCAACCCCGCGATCGGTGGTTTGGGCAAAGGTCATCTGGTTCGTGAGGTCGATGCTTTCGACGGCTTGATGGGCCGGGTCGCCGACGCCGGCGGAATCCAGTTTCGGATGCTGAACCGCCGTAAGGGACCAGCGGTTCGCGGACCGCGGGCCCAAGCCGATCGCAAGCTTTACGCGGCAGCGATGCAGGCGGCCATCCTTGAGACCGCCAATCTCAGCGTGGTCGAAGGCGAGGCGGATGAACTGATCGTCTCGAACGGCCGTGTCACCGGCATTCGGCTTGGCGATGGCCGGGAGCTCTCCTGTGGCGCCGTTGTCATCACCACCGGGACCTTTCTCCGGGGACTAATCCATCTTGGCGAAAAGAACTGGCCTGCGGGTCGGGTCGGCGAAGCTCCGGCGATGGGACTTTCGGCCTCGTTCGAACGCGCTGGCTTTACCCTCGGCCGGCTGAAGACCGGCACGCCGCCGCGGCTCGATGGCACCACGATCGACTGGTCCGCGGTCGAAATGCAGCCCGGTGACGAGCCGCCGGAGCCGTTCTCGGTCATGACCGACCGCATTACGACCCCGCAGATCCAGTGCGGGATCACCC
>JACDAG010000903.1 GCA_013695565.1 Bradyrhizobium sp. | reverse complement strand
CGGCATCCTCTAGCACCGCTCTGATGGTAGCGCGATCGTTTTTCGCGATCGCTTCTTGCAGGATCGCAAGCCAATTGCGCAGTACCGGCAGCGGCGGTTCGTTGGGTTTGGCAGCCATTATGCCGTCCACTCCGATCTCTACCATCGGCTCCTCGCTGGCGAACAAAATTTCGTTCAGCCGCTCTCCCGGCCGCATTCCGCTGAAAACGATTTCGATATCATAACCGGGCTGCAATCCGGACAGCCGGATCATGCGTTCGGCAAGATCCACGATCTTTACCGGCTGGCCCATGTTAAGCACGTAGACCGACACATCGGGCCGCGCCGGCGTCATCGCGTGCGTCGCGGCGGTAAGGACCAGATCGCAGGCCTCGCGAATGGTCATAAAATACCGAACCATATCCGGATGGGTGACCGTGACCGGACCGCCCGCTTCGATCTGCGCCTTGAACTTCGGCACCACCGACCCGTTCGAAGCCAGCACATTGCCGAACCGCACCGAAATTAGGCGCATTCGCGGCTTGCCGTCTGATTGCGCTACCAAGTCATGATCGAGTGCCTGACAATACATTTCGGCAAAGCGCTTAGTCAGGCCGAGCATCGACACCGGCTCGATCGCCTTGTCGGTCGAGATCATCACCATCGCTTTAGCGCCGGCGGCGAGCGCGGCATCTGCGACATTGACCGAGCCGAAAATGTTTGTCTTGACCCCTTCGCTCCAGTCGCGCTCGAGGATTGGGACATGTTTTAGCGCTGCGGCATGAAAAACGATGTCCGGCTTGAACTCGCCCATCAGCCGCATGATCCGCTCGCGATCGCGGATATCCGCGATCCGACCGTTGATCTCAGCGGCGGTCCCACTCTCGGTCAGCGCTTCTGTCACCGCATACAACGCCGGCTCCGAGTTTTCGATCACCAGTAGCCGCGACGCTCCGAACGTCGTCACGCGCTGGCAAATCTCCGAACCGATCGATCCGCCGCCACCCGTTACAATGACGGCCTTGCCCTTCACCAGGGTTTCAAGACGAGCGTAGTCAATTTTCTCGCTGGGGCGCAGCAACAAATCCTCGACTGCAACGTTGATCAATCGCGGCGTATCGCCACTTTCCAGCGAGGGCAGCCGGCTGACGATCAAGCCAAGCCGTTTCGCGCGCATCAGAACCGCCTCGGGATGAGCGTTGGGTTCGAATGCCGAAGGCATCATCACGACGCGAGCAATCGGTCTTTCGTGATTTGAGAAATCACGGAACACCGCCTCGATATCGTCAGTTCCCCCGAGCACGGGAGTGTTCCGGATTGACTGACCGCGATCGGCCTTGGAGGGCGACAACACACCCACCGGCCAAATTCGCCTAATCGCGCCATTCTCGATACCGCGCAACACAACTTCTGCGTCCGCCGCGCGACCGATCAAGAGCGTCGGAGCAGCATTGTCAGCCCGTGCCTGAATGCGCGTTCGCGAATACCGGAACTGGCGATAGCCGAAACGCAGCGCGCTTAGAAAGAAAACCTGGAGGAAAAAGTACAGAACTATCGTAACCCGACCGAAGAATACGGGACTATGACTGGTCGGCGCGACAAAAATGAAGGCATAGTCCAAGACTACAAGCGCAACGGTCAGCACCGCTGCGACTCGCAGGATGTTAAGGGCATCCGGCAGCGATATGAACCGCCACTTTGTGGTCGTCAGGTTGAAAAAGTAGCAAACGCAGATGCTGAACGCAATAAAACCTGGCAGGATGCGAAGCAACAGCGGAATGCGATCGAACAGAAACTCGCCATCGAACCGAAGATGAAAACTTGCCAATAACGCAGCCGCAGTTGCTAGCGCGTCGTGCGCGGCTATGAGGAAATTGCGCGGAGTCAACTGCGAGAAACGGACCATTTCAATCCAAATCGTTGAAGAGTTGCTAGATTTTCAAACTTGCTAATATCCCATCTCGCCCGTCCACGCTAGCGATCTTGGCCAACCTTCACTTGCGAGGTCGGTGTTCCGGCTCTTGATCTCGTCCGAAGCGCCATACCGCCGGCAACCCCCACACCCAGCACGTACATCCAGCCCTCGTGAAAATCGAACAAGTGCGAGTTGAACAGAGAACTGAAGAAGTTTTGCAGCACCACCATGAGCCCGATCCAGGCGACGAGGCCCTCGCCGCGGAACAGCAGCAGATGCACCACCCAGATCGCGTATAGAACAATGACGCCAACGGCGCCCCATTGCACCGCGACATTCAAGGTCTGATTATGCGGATTGCCAATCACCTGGCTCTGGGCGAGCGCCGCGGGACCGGAGGCGGCAGCCTCGAACAGCCCCCGCGTCGAGCCGGTCCCACGCCCGACAATCGGGGCTTCCACAAAAAAACGCAGCGATTTCTTCCAAAACTCCAGCCTTAACCCGAGCGATGTCGGCTGATTGACATCCATGTACAGCCGATAATCGCTCGCAAACCTTTCCGTCGTCGCCTGTAGTTGAGGCGACGCCATCCAAACCAGCCCGCCCAGTAAGGCTGTGGCGACAAAGAGGACGATGACGGTGCGCCACCTCAGGTGCAGCAGCGCGAACATTGCGAGCATGATTGGCAAGGTGACCAAGGCGGTACGGGACACGATGACGAACACCATGTTGGCGACAAAGCTTACGGCAATCGCGGACAGCAGCAGTGCTTGCCAGATTTTTCGGTCCCCGAGCAGCTTGAAGACGGGATAAGCGAGCACGACGGCGCACAACGCAAATTCCTGGCTTTGATCGATGTAATTCTTGACGAAAATGCCGCGCTCAACACCGCCCCGCTTCAGCGTCAGATCGGGATAGATCATGACCAGCCACGACATCACCATCAGCAGCGCGCAGGAAATCAGAAAGGCGACGAATACCCACATGCCGCGCGACGAGCGTTCGAAATGATAGAACAGCAGTGGCAGCATCAGCAGCTTTGTAACGGGACTGAGCGCATAGCTGCGCGCGCTCCATGGCGCGTCGGACCACAGCGTGCCGCCAAGCGCCAGCAGGAACAGGGCGATCGGCAACGCGCAGATCGGCCGCGACAGCGATTGCAGGAAGCGCTTAAAATCGAGCGTCGGCGCGAGCGCCACCAGCCAGACGACCGCAAAGATACCGACCAGCGAGGTCGACCAGGGCAGCGAGAGCGCGATTAGCACTGCAACAATGTCCGCAGTTCTGGTCCATGTCTCGGGATCGCGCCATGCCAAATGGGCCTGACTTGCCGATTGAGTTATCCTAGTCGCGCTCATGCCGCGCCTCCCCAGGAGCGGTCGACCAGCGAGGTTGTGCTGTGCCCGGGCAGGATATCGATCAGCAGCACCTCGCCGCCGCAGGCCTCGACGACCTCGTGGCCAATAACCTGCTCGCGGGTATAGTCGCTGCCCTTGACCAGCACGCTCGGCTTCACGCGCGTGATCAGGTCGATCGGCGTATCCTGTTCGAAGATCGCGACCAGATCGACCGCCTCCAGCGCCGCCAGCACTTCGGCGCGCGCTCGCTCGTCCTGTGCCGGACGTCCCTCACCCTTCAGCCGCTTGACCGAGGCATCGCTATTCAATCCGACGATCAACCGGTCGCAGGCGCCGCGCGCCTCGGACAGTATTTTAACGTGGCCGGGATGCAGAATGTCGAAACAGCCATTGGTGAAACCGACGCGCAGGCCCTGCTTGCGCCACTCCGCAAGATGAACATCGAGGTTTTCGCCCGCGGCGACGATTTTCTCTTCCGCCACCAGCGTCGCATGCGGCAGGATTTTGCGCCGTAGTTCGGCCGGCGTGACGGTGGCCGTGCCCTTCTTGCCGACCGCGACGGCGGCCGCCGCATTCGCCATCCGCAACGCGCTTTCCCAATCGGCGTTGGCGGCGAGCGTCAGTGCCAGTACGGCCGCCACCGTGTCGCCGGCGCCCGAGACGTCGCGTACCTTGACCGGAAGTGCGGGGACATGGATCGCTTCGCCGCCACGCACGACCAGCGTCATACCGTGTTCACTTTGCGTCACCAGCATGGCTTCGCAGTCGGCCAGAACCATCGCGTCCTGCGCGGCGTCCGCAATGCCCTGTTCGGTGTCGGCGCGGCTGCCGGTCGCTTCGGCGAATTCCTTGCGGTTCGGCGTCAGCAGCGTAGCACCCCGATAGATCGCCAGATTGGCGCTCTTGGGATCCACGATCACACGCTTGCCGAGCTTCTTCGCTGCGTCGATCACGTTGCGGATCACCCGCGCCGTCAGCACGCCCTTGGCGTAATCGGACAACAGCACGATGTCAGCGCGGGCGAGCTGCGGCAGGATGGCGTCGATCAGTTTCTGCTCGATATCGGGTGCTGCCGGTTGCGCCAGCTCCCAGTCGGCACGCAGCATATGGGTGGAAAAGTGCTCGGAGACGAAACGCACTTTTCGCGTCGTCGGACGGCCGGGATCGGAAACCAGCACGGGCTCGATCCGGTCTTCCCGCGAAAGCTCGACGCGGAGTTTCGCACCCGCTTCGTCTTCGCCGATCAATCCTGCAAAGATGCAGCGCGCGCCGAGCGAGGCGATATTGCGCGCGACATTCCCGGCGCCGCCGACATTGCTCTCGCTGCGCTGGACCGCAATCACCGGCGCAGGCGCCTCCGGTGAAATGCGCGAAACCTCGCCATAGACGAATTCGTCCAGCATCAGATCGCCGACGCAAAGCACGGTCCGGCTGGCAATGGCATGCGACAGGGCATCAAAATCGAACATGTAATTGTTACCCCGTCAGCGGAAGCGGTCGGTGCGGTCGAGGAAACCCTTCACGTAAGCGTCGACCGCGTCTTCCAGCGCCGTGAAGCCGCCATTGTATCCGGCGCGCTGCAGCCGATCGACTTCGCTCTGGGTGAAATATTGATAGCTGCCGCGAATACCCTCGGGCATGTCGACATATTCGATGTTCGGTTTGGCGCCGAGCGCGGCATAGGCGGCGAGCATCAGATCGCGGAAACAGCGCGCGGTGCCGGTTCCGACGTTGAACAAACCGCTGACCGAAGGCGTCGCCAGGAGCCATATCATCACCCGGACCACGTCATCGACATAGATGAAATCGCGGCGCTGATCGCCGTCGGCAATCCCGTCGCGATGGGACTTGAACAATTGCACGGAACGTCCGGCCTTGACGTCGTCGAAACGCCGCGCGAGCACGCTCATCATCGTGCCCTTGTGATACTCGTTGGGACCGAACACGTTGAAGAACTTCAACCCGGCCCATTGCGGCGGCAGCCGCTCGCCGCGGGCCACGCGTTCGGCCACCGCCAAATCGAACAAATGCTTGCTCCAGCCGTACAAATTCATCGGCCGCAGCGTCTTCAGGCCATCGACGGACTGGTCGTCGCGAAAACCTTGCGCGCCATCGCCATAGGTCGCCGCTGAGGACGCATAGATCAACGGCGTCCCGGTTGCCGTGCACCAGTCGAGCAGCCGCATCGAGAGCCGAAAATTGGTTTCGATCACCAGATCGCCGTCGGTCGCCGTGGTCTCCGAAATGGCACCGAGATGAATCATGGCGTCGAGCCGCCGGCCTTTGAGCCAGTCCATCAGTTCCGCGGGCGGCACGAAGTCCGCCAACTGGCGCTTGGCCAGATTGCGCCATTTGCCGTCGTGGCCGAGCACATCGCACACGACCACGTCGGTGCGGCCCGCGTCGTTCAACGCGGCCACGACATTCGACCCGATAAACCCGGCCCCACCGGTCACCAGCAACATAGTGTCCCCTGCCTCGATTATGCTGCGCCAGCTTTGCCCCACTCCCGCCCGGCAGGCAACTTTGGGCAGTGGGCCACGAAGACCTCGGGGTGCGGCTTTACCTGCCGGTGCGGAGCGGTTACCGACGAAGCCGGAAAAAGGCCGGACGTCAGACGTTTAAAATATGAACGTAGATTCAATAAATGGGATCGCGATGGAAGATGCGGCCGACACGCGGCCGATCCTGATCGTCCCCTATATGTGGATCGGCGACTTCGTCCGCGGCCATACGGTGGTGCGGGTCCTTAAAGCCCGCTGGCCGAACCGGCCGGTCGACCTGTTGGTCACCTCCCTTTGCGCGCCCCTGGTCGATTACATGCCGGGCGTCCGCGCTGGAATCGTCTGGGACTTGCCCCGCGGACGGCTGGCGGTCGCCAAGCAGCGCGGTCTGGCGGCGGAATTGCGCGCGCGGAACTATGCCACCGCGCTGGTCCTGCCTCGGACCTGGAAGGCTGCCATTGCGCCCATGCTGGCCGGTATCCCCGAACGGGTAGGCTTCTTCGGCGAAGCGCGGTTCGGGCTGATCAACCGGATGCGCTGGGGTGAGAAGGCCCTGCCCCGCTTTATCGACAAGAATGCTGCGCTGGCACTGCCCGATGACGCGACACTGCCGCCGGAATGGCCGGTACCGCAGCTGGCCGTACCGGCCGAGGCAACCAGCCGCTGGCGGCAGGCCAATGGGCTGGGAACCGGTCCTGCGGTGGCCCTGGCGCCGGGTTCCGTCGGCGCCTCGAAGCGCTGGACCTACTATCCGGACGCAGCGCGGCTGTTGGCCGAACGCGGCCTCGACGTCTGGGTGGTCGGCGGTCCCGGCGAAAAGGCGCTGGCACAGGAGATCGTAGCAGCCGGCGGGCCCCGAATCCGCGACCTCACCGGCACTGACTTGCGCAACGGCATTTTGGCGATGGCGGCGGCCAGCGTTGCAATCTCAAACGATTCCGGCCTGATGCATATCGCGGCTGCGATCGGCACGCCGACCATGGGCATTTTCGGGCCGACCAGCCCCTATCTCTGGGCGCCGCTGAACGGCCTCGCCGCCACGGTCCTTCAAACCAGATCGCAGCTCACCTGCCAGCCCTGCCAGCGCACGATCTGCACCATGAACGACCATCGCTGCATGCGGGACATTCCGGCATCCGATGTGATCGACATCGTGCAGCGCGTGCTGGCCGAGACCCCGCGCGCGCATTGACGCTCGCAAGCTTGCACATGCGCCGCGCGATCAGTACCAAAGTCTTTGCGTTGCAACCCTGATGGTGGATTTTGAGCCAGAATTCGAAAGACCTGATCGCAGCCCATCTGAAGCAATCGCTCATCGCCCTCGAGCGCGCCAATAGCGATGCGTCGATGCTTGCCGCCGCGCGCGCCATCGCGGCTGCGATCATTGCGGCGCTGCGCGCCGGCAACAAGCTGCTGATCGTCGGCAATGGCGGCAGCGCGGCGGACGCGCAGCATATCGCCGCCGAAATCGTCGGCCGCTACAAGCAGGACCGGCCGGGCTATGCCGCGATCGCGCTCACCACCGACACCTCGGCGCTGACGGCCATCGCCAATGATTATGGGTTCGAGCAGATTTTCGCTCGCCAGGTCGAAGGCCTCGGCGTCCGCGGCGATGTGCTGCTCGCACTCTCCACGTCGGGCCGTTCGCCGAATATTCTGTCGGCATTGAACAAGGCCCGCGAGCTCGGACTGGTCACGATCGGGTTCACCGGCGGCAAAGGCGAGGCGATGCGCTCGGCTTGCGATCATCTGCTGGTGGCGCCGACCGACGACACGCCGGTGGCGCAGCAGATCCATCTCGCCGTCGGCCACGGCATTTGCGACGAGATCGAGCAAGCCTTGATGCGCGAGGCCTGAGGAAATGAGCGACGCAGGCCCTGCCCGCTCCCTTCAAAAGCCCGCCGCCTTCCTCGATCGCGACGGCGTCGTCAACCATGACGACGGTTATATGGGCATGCGGGAACGCATCCGCTGGATGCCGAACGCGGCAAAAGCGATCCGGCGCCTCAACGATGCCGGCTATTTCGTGTTCTTCTTCACCAACCAGTCCGGCGTGGCGCGCGGTTTCTTCACCGAGGCCGAACTCAATTCGTTGCACGACTGGATGCGCGCCGAATTCGCCGCGCAAGGCGCCGTCATCGACGACATCAGATACTGCCCGCACCATCCTGCCGGCACGGTTGCCGGCTATCTCGAAGATCATCATTGGCGCAAACCAAGCCCCGGCATGATCCATGATCTGATGACGCACTGGCCGGTGCGCCACGCGGGGAGCTTTGTCATCGGCGATCGCCCGACCGATCTCGAGGCCGCACAAGCCGCCGGCCTGCCGGGCTTCCTGTTCGCCGGCGGCGACCTCGATGCGTTTGTCGCCGACGTGATGGCTCAAACCACGGTCTTGTAAACCTCGGCGATCGCATTCGCCTCGGCGTCGAGACTGAATTTCTCCAGCACGCGCGCACGCGCCCGCATCCCCATGTCAGCCGCGGAAGCAGGATTCTGCATCAGCGGCTCCAGCGCCGCCACCAGCGCATCGACGTCGCCGGGTGGCGTCAGCAAGCCGGTGACGCCGTCCTCGACCACGAATTCGGCCGCCCCCGCCCGCGACGCCACCAAGGCTGCGCCCGATGACATCGCCTCGATCAACGTCAGACCAAAACCTTCATTGCGCGAAGTGAAAGCGTAGATCGTCAGCCGCTGGTACAAGCGCGGCACTTCCTCGATCGCAATCTCGCCGGTCATGACGATGCGTGATTGCAGGCCTGCGGCCTCGATCTGCTGCTTCAATCCGTTCGCAAAGCCCTGCTGCTCGGGCACAACAGCGCCGACGATGACGGCGGTGAAATCCGGATAGAGCGGCAGCAGCCGGCACATCGCCTCAACGAAGACGTCGCTGCCCTTTTGCGCACGCACGCGGCCGAAGCAGCCGATCGCATAGCGGCCCGGCAATCCGCTTTGCTCAAACGCCGCGGCGCGATCGGCCGGCGGCGCATAGCGGTCGGTATCGACGCCATGCATTACGACATCGGATTCCCGTTTGAGAAAGGAGGCGGAGAGCGCGCTGGTAGCGATGATCGCGTCCATACGCCGGATCAGCCAGCGCGTCAGCCAGGTATGATGCCGCTGCGCCGCCGAGGTGAACACGAGTTTCAGCGGCCAGCCGAGCGCGCGCAGCAACACGCCGGCAATCATCTCGTCGTTGCGCCGCGCGTGCCAGATCAGCGGCGTGCGGCGGCGCCAGAGTTTTGCGAGATCAGCCAATCCGATCCGCGCGATGCCGTCGGGCGCGTGGGAACCGAGCCACGCCGCGCGAAACATTTGGGCGAGTTTCGGCGCCACCATCCGGTTGGTTGCAGTGACGCCGGAATAGCGCCTGTGCAGATTCGGCACGATCAGCTGCAGATTTTCGGCTGAATTGTTCTCGATCGGCACGTCCGGCTCCGTTTCGCGCAATCCCTATACGCAACATTAAGCATAGTAGCCAGTTCACTCAGCCCGAAACCCACTCTTCACTGCGCCCGGCTAGCATGGGCGTCAACAACTGGGAGAAGGGTAAGCCCATGACCGTGCTCGTCACCGGTGGCGCCGGCTATATCGGAAGTCATATGGTTCACGCGCTGGCGGAAGCCGGCGAAAGCGTCGTCGTGATCGACAATCTCTCCACCGGATTCTCCGCGTTCCTGCCCGAGGGCGTGCCGCTGTTCATCGGCGATGCCGGTGACGAAAACCTCGTCGAGGGCGTGATCGCCCAGCATGGTATTGAGAGCATCATTCATTTCGCCGGCTCCGTGGTGGTGCCGGATTCGATGCGCGATCCACTGGCCTATTACCGCAACAACACCATGACGACCGGCAGCCTGCTGAGTGCAGCGGTGAAGGGCGGCGTCAACCGTTTCATCTTTTCATCGACCGCCGCCGTTTACGGCAATCCGGACCAGGTGCCGGTGCCCGAGCATGCGCCGACGCGGCCAATGTCGCCGTACGGCTCTTCCAAGCTGATGACCGAACTGATGCTGCATGACGTCGCTGCGGCGCACAGCCTGAACTATGTCGCGCTGCGTTACTTCAACGTCGCCGGCGCCGATCCCAAGGGACGCGTCGGCCTCGCCACCGTCGGCGCCACGCATCTTCTGAAGATCGCGGTCGAAGCGGCGACCGGACAGCGCGCCAAGATCGACGTCTATGGCACCGATTATCCGACACCGGATGGCAGCTGCATCCGCGACTTCATCCATGTCAGCGACCTCGCGCAGGCGCATCGCGCCGCCTTGTCCTATCTGCGCGGCGGCGGAAATTCGATCACGCTGAACTGCGGCTACGGCCGCGGCTATTCGGAGCTGGAGACCATCGAAGCCGTTCGCCGCGTCGCCATGCGCAATTTCGCGGTTCAATACGCGCCGCGCCGGCCCGGCGACATCATGACCATGGTCGCCGATACCAGCCGTATCCGTTCCACGCTGGACTGGACACCGCAATATGACGATCTCGATACCATCGCCACCCACGCGCTGGCCTGGGAAGAGCGGCTGTTCCACGAGCGTGGCGGCCTCCTCCGGCACGCGGAATCGGCGTAAAATCAAGCTGTTATTTGGCTTGAAAAACGTCCGTTTAGCGGGCAAGCAGTCACCGTAGCAGCCCTGACACGCGGGTATCCCCGCGTCGTCCATGGAACGCGGATGACCGAACTGCCAAGAGAAACTCCGAAAAAGATTACCGACGACCCCTATGGCGCGGCGATTCTGATTCGCCGCCTGATGGCCGAACAGGGTCTCGCCTATTGGCGGCGCTATCTGCTGGCCTTCTCGCTGATGGGGGTTGCGGCGGCGACGACGGCGGGTTCCGCCTATCTGCTCGGCGAGGTCATCAACAAGGCCTATGTCGACCGGGACGTGCGCGGGATCGCGATCCTGTCGCTGGTCACCATCGTCATCTTCACGCTCAAGGGTGCGGCGACCTACGGCCACACCGTGATCCTGTCGCAGATCGGCAACGCGATCCTGGCCAACAACCAGCGCCAGCTGTTCGCCAAGCTGATGAGCGAAAACATCGCCTTCTATTCCGAGCGACATTCGTCGGAATTCCTGGCACGGCTGACTGCCGGCGCCGCCTCGGTGACGCAGGTCCTCAATCTCCTGATCAACGCGATCGGGCGCGATCTGTTGTCGCTGATCGCACTCGTCATCGTCATGCTGATGACCGACCCCTATATGGCGCTGCTGGGATTCGGCGTGGCGCCGCCGGCGATGCTGGTGCTGCGCAAGCTCGTCAAGCGCATCAAGGGCCTGGCGCATAACCAGTTCTCCGGAACCGCCGACATCATGGAGACCATGCAGGAATCGCTGCAAGGCATCCGCACGGTCAAAGCATTCACGCTCGAACAGGCGATGCGCGAGCGTATCGAGACCAGCATCACCGCCGTCGAACGCAACGCCAACAAGATGGCCCGGGTCTCCAGCCGCTCCAGCCCGCTGATGGAAACGCTCGGCGGCTTCGCAATCGCGGCCGGGCTGATGTATGGCGGCTATCGCGTGGTCGCGACGGGCGCTTCCCCCGGCCAGTTCTTTTCATTCCTGACCGCGTTCCTGCTGGCCTATGAGCCGGCCAAGCGCCTGGCGCGGCTCAATATCGAACTGAACAGCAATCTGATCGGTGCACGCAAGCTCTTGGAAATCGTCGACAGCCCGCCCACCGAACCCGCCGACGATGACAAGCCGGCCTTGAAGCTGACCGATGCACGGGTGGAGTTTCGCGATGTGACCTTCGCCTACCGGACCAACGAGCCGGTGCTGCATCGCATGAGCTTCGTGGCCGAACCCGGCAAGACCACCGCTTTGGTCGGCCCGTCCGGCGGCGGCAAGTCGACGGTGCTGGCACTGTTGCTGCGGCTTTATGAGGTGAACGACGGCGCCATCCTGATCGATGGGCAGACGATTTCGGACGTGTCGCGCCATTCGCTGCGCCAGCAGACCGGCTATGTCGGCCAGGACGTCTATCTGTTCCGCGACACCATCGGCGCCAACATCGCGTTCGGCAAGGTGGGTGCGACGCAGGCCGAGATCGAGGTCGCCGCCCAGGCCGCCTGTGCCCACGAATTCATCATGGGCTTTCCGCTCGGTTACGACACCCCGGTCGGCGAGCACGGCACGCAATTGTCCGGCGGCCAGCGCCAGCGCATCGCGGTGGCGCGGGCGCTGATCAAGAACGCGCCGATCATCCTGCTGGACGAAGCGACCGCCGCGCTGGATTCGGAATCGGAAAAGCAGATACAGGAAGCCATCGAGCATCTGTGCCGAAACCGCACCACGATCGTGATCGCCCACCGCCTGCACACCATCATGCATGCCGATGCCATCCTCGTGGTCGAAGGCGGCGAGATCGTCGAGCGCGGCCAGCATGACGACTTGCTGCGGCGCGGTGGCCGCTACGCCTCGTTCTTCCGCCTGCAACAGCGCGACGCCAGTGTCCCGGATCCGAAGTTCGCCTACTCCGTCGTGGCTTCCTGAGCGAACGTCGGATCCGATAAGGACACTGGCCAAAGTTCTGATTTCAGCTGGGGGTGGTTCAGAGGATCTCTTGACGAACTCGCGGCGACGGGAAAGAGAACTTCTGAACCACCCCCACTGCCCACCCCACGATGGCGCCAATCAGCGCAACCGCGTAAAGCTATCGCCGTCTTTCCATCCGTAACCCTGCCGAGACCCATTTCATGAACGCCGCATCCTACGTCATTCCCGTTCCCCCGCAGCCTTCCCTGCCCGTCGTCGGTGAATCGAAATCCTACCCCGTGCGCCGTATCTGGTGTGTCGGGCGCAATTATCTCGAGCACATCCGCGAAATGGGCAATGACGAGCGCGCACCGCCGTTCTTCTTCGCCAAGCACGCCGACATGCTGGTGGCGGATGGCGCCACTATTCCTTATCCGCCGCTGACCAAGGATTTGCATCACGAGGTCGAACTGGTCGTCGCGATGAAGAGCGGCGGCCTCAACATTTCCGCCGACAAGGCACTCGACCATGTCTACGGCTATGCCGTCGGCATCGACCTGACCCGCCGCGACTTGCAAATCGCCTCGCGCAAGAAGGAACGTCCGTGGGAAGTCGGAAAATCCTTTGACTATTCCGCGCCCTGCTCGGCGGTGCAGCCGGCCGCGAAGATCGGCCATCCCTCAAAAGGCAAGATCTGGCTCACGGTCAACGGCACCGAAACGCAAAAGGGCGACCTTACCGAATTGATCTGGAACGTGCCTGAGATCATCTGGCAGCTCTCGCAGCAGGTTGCACTCGCCGCCGGCGACATCATCATGACGGGAACGCCGGCCGGCGTCTCTCAGCTCAAGCCGGGCGACAAGCTCGAATGCGGCGTCGATGGTGTCGGCACGCTCAAGGTTTCGATTGGCAATCCTGAATAGCGCTTCGCTACGTCTAGAAATTGAAAGGCCCCGGTCTCGTCTGGGGCCTTTTTTTTGTACCAACCGTTCATTCAAGGAGCTGCCTCTTAAATCAGTTCCAGCCGCAGCGACCGCCCGACCATCCGCGCTGCTCGTTGCAATGTTGCAAGGGTCACGTTGCCATCCTTCGGATCAAGCAATCGACCGATTTGGCTCCGGCTGGTCTTCATCCGCGTCGCCAAGGCGCTGCGGGAAATATTGTTCGCCTTCATTGCCTCGGCGATTTGCCAGGCCAAGACTTCCTTGATGGCAGTCGCTTGAAACTCGTCAAACTTGCCGTCGTCTTTCAGAAAATCGTCAAGCGTGCTCAGCTCGGCCGGCGAGCGAGGCGATTTCTTTTTCCTGGCCTTGGCCATATGAGCCTCCTTCAGGCGAATTCCTTCTTTCGCTTACGCGCCGAGGACAGTTCCTCTTCGGGTGTCTTCTTCGTCTTCTTGATGAAGCCGTGAAGAACCACGGTCCGATCACGCAGCACACAAAACAGAACCCGCGCGATCCGGTTGCTCGGAAGGCCGGTCCGGACCTCCCACAGGCCGTCACCCATGGCCCGACATAGCGGCATGCCGACCGGCCAGCGAAACTGAACCCGCATGAGGTCCAGCCCGATCGCATTCCGGTGCCTTTCATCGAGAGAACGGAGCCAGTCGCGGACCAACTCGGCCCCACCGCGCGTCCGGTAGAACACGACCGGAATCTTGCGAGGGGCGTCACCGGCCATGCCGTACTATGTATGATACATGTACCATATAATGGCTCGATGATTCAATCGAAACGGAAGCTCCAAACACTTGCTATTCAGGCTGGATACCAAGCTCCTGAATGATCTTGCCTGTGGCAACAAGCTGTTCTTCGAGAAACCGCTTTGCGCCAGCGGGCGTCACTGCATCTCCGATGCCGACGTCAAAGCCGAGAGCGGGTGCCCGCTCCTGCACTTCCTGCGAATTCAAAGCGCGCGCAATCTCGGCACTGAGTTTATCGATGATGTCGGCTGGCGTGCCGGCCGGCGCCATCAGCATGAACCAGCCTTGCAGGTCTACGCTCTTCAACGTTTCCGCGATTGCCGGCACGTTCGGCAACGAATTGAGACGCTTGCTGCCCGCAACGGCAATCGGTCGAAGCGTGCTCGCCGCAATGAACGACTCTGCAATCGACGCAGCTTGAATCGTCACCTGGACACGTCCGGTAATGATGTCCTGCATCGCGTTCGTGGTGGTATTGTAGGGCACCAGAACGAAGCCGGTTCCGGCCTGCTTGTTAATGGATTGTGCGATCAGGCCCGCGAGATTCCGCGGGCCGTCGAGCGCCATGCTCAGCGATCCCGGTGCTGACTTTTCAAGCGCAATCAGTTCCGCCAGCGTCCTGGCCTTGACCTCGGGATTGACGAGAAGGACGTGGTTGCTTCGGGCCACCATGGCGACCGGGATGAAATCCTTGATCGGATCGTAGGCAAGCTTCTTGAATGCATGGGGGTTGGTGACGAGTGCGGCCGACGTGGCAAACAGAAAGGTATATCCATCGGGAGCAGCGCGAGCGACGGCTTGCGTGCCGACGAGGTTGGCGGCGCCGGGACGGTTCTCGACTGCTGCCCGAGAGTGCGGGAGAGTTTGTCGGCGATAACGCGACACAGCACATCCGGACTGTTGCCTGCCGCCTGCGGCACCACAATCGACACCGGTCTTTGCGGCCATGACTGGGCGTACACCGGATTCGAGAGACAAAGAGCAATGCCGGTCAACAGAACTCGGCGGGATAGTTTCGGCATGGTGATCCTCCCTAAAATATTCGCCTGCGATTTCCGATCGCTTGAAGCGGCGTCCTCTCGGACAATTGGTTTGGCTCGTCCGCCTCAATCAGGTTTCGTCGGCGACACCGTTGCGCAGAATCCCAAGGCAATCGATTTCCACCTCGACGATATCGCCCGGCTTCAACCAGAGCGGCGGGGTTCGCTGGCGCCGACACCGCCGGGCGTGCCCGTTGCAATCACATCGCCCGGCTCGAGGCGCGTAAAGGACGAACAATATTCGATCTGACGCGGGATATCGAAAATCATCTGATCGATCGTCGTGTCCTGGACGACCTGGCCGTTGACGCGCGCTGAAGCCGCAGCTGGGCGACATCTCCAAGCTCGTCCGGCGTCATCATCCAGGGACCGAATGCGCCGGTCTCCGGAAAGTTCTTGCCCGGCGTGGACTGATGCGTATGACGTTGAAAATCACGCACGCTGCCTTCGTTGTAGCAGGCATAGCCGGCGATGTGGCGCCACGCATCGGCCCGGGCGATATACCGTCCAGGCTTTCCGATAATGATCGCGAGTTCGCCTTCGAAGTCGAGATCGTGTGAGACCTTCGGCCGGATGATGTTGGCGAGATGGCCGGTCTGGCTGTTCGCAAAGCGAGCAAACACGGTGGGGTTCTCGACTTCGGCGCGTCCGGTTTCTTTGCGGTGCATCTCGTAATTCAAGCCGATGCAGAGAATCTTGTCGGGATTTGGAATGACCGGCCGCCAGGTGACGTCGGCCACGGGGGAACGCCTGGCCTCGCGAGCCGCATCGCGCACAGCGGTCAGCGCGTCGGCGGCGATGGCCGATTTGAGGTCGGGATAGCGGTCTTTCAGGAGTACCCCGACGTCGAACGCTTCTTCGCCCTCGATCACACCCCAGGTGCTGCGACCGCCGATCTCAAAACTTGCCAATTTCATTGTGATGTCCTCGCTTTGGAAGCCGCGTAACGGTGATGGGTGTTTGAGCTTCGGTTGATCATTGAAGACGTCTCGCAAGCTCAGAGAGCATCTTGCCGAGCGCACGCTCGTCGTTGGCGACACCGAAGACGTAGTGGTCCGGCCGAACGATTGCGGCCCGGCAGCCATGACGGTCGAACCAGGCTGCGAGAACGCCATCTTCTTCAATAACAGTGTCATGTCCGGCTTGAGCTGCCGCATCCGCCGAACCGACGCGGATCAGCCGCATGCCAAGTCGGGCCAGATCCGCCCTCATCTCGGGAGAGAGCGCCAGCGGGTTTCGCGCGTCCAGCACAAGCCGCCACCCGGTGCCTGCAACGCTATCGAGAAGGCGCCGCCCGACTGAAGTTCTGATCCAGGGCTGCGGAAACAGCGTGCCGTGCGCCGGCTCGAGGGGAAACGCCAGCAGGCCTTTCTGCAGCGGCGGGACAATCTCCTGGCGGGTGAAGGTGCGGGGAAGACCGCCGCCTTCGCCGAGAATGCGGACATCGCGCGCCTCGGCCGCGACAGGATCGCGCTCGCAGATGACGTGACCGATCGCCTTGATCCGGGTGGTGAGTTGGCGAACATGCTCGATCCGTTCCTCACCATAGGTATCGAGGAGCCCCGCGTCGGATTGCCCGCTCAGAACCCGGTCGAGTTTCCAGACGAGATTTCCGACGTCGCGAATGCCCTGGCACATGCCCTGGCCGATAAAGGGCGGCTGCTGATGCGCGGCATCGCCGGCGAGGAATACCCGCCCCCGCCGCCATTGCTGGGCGACCAGCGCATGAAACCGATAGCTCGCCGCACGCCACAGCGCAGCGTCGTCCGGCGTGAGCCATCGGGCGAGAAGCCGCCAGACTTGCGTCGGTTCTTCCATCTCACGGGGATCTTCGCCCGGCAGCAGCATGATCTCGAAGCGGCGATGATTGCCGGGGCCAACGATGAAAGAGGTCGGCCGGGACGGATCGCAGAATTGCGCCGCGGTCTCCGGCAGCTTTCCGAGCGCTGCCTGGTTGACCCTGAGATCGACAACAAGCCAGGGCTCATCGAACACGAGGTCTTCAAAGGCGATGCCGAGCGCTTGCCGTGTTCCGCTCGAGGCGCCGTCGCACGCGATCACGTAATCGGCGGTGACCGAACGCGTCGCTTGCTTGTCGTCGCGCAGATGCAGCGTCACACGGTCCGGCGATTGATCGAAACCGATGAGCCCGGTTCCCAGTTCGACGTCGACGCTGTCATAGGCCGCGGCGTGCTCGCGCAAGGCCGCCTCGACCGGCGGCTGCGTGAACACCATGCTGGGGGTATAACCAAGCGGATAAGGCTCAGAAACCATATCGATGCGCCGGATCAGCTGACCCCTGGCGCCAAAGTGCTGAGAGGCAGGAAACGGTGCGATAAAGGGCAGCACGCGCTCGGCGGCGCCGAGATTGTCCAGCAGGCGAAGGATTTCGTGGTCGATCGCGATCGCACGCGGCTTGTCATAAACGTCGCGCTGACGGTCGATGGCCAATGTTCGGATATTCCTGTCGCCAAGCAGGCTGGCCGCGATGACGCCCGATGGGCCATGACCCACCACGACAACCCTGTAATCGCTCGGCTGCTGTTCTGATGAAGGCGACACTCAGGACTCCACTTGGGATTCGATAGCGAGGCGGTTCGCGCGGTCAGGCATCGGCGTAGGGCACCGCCGTCTGCGCCGCCTTGACATGATCGGCCTTGGGAGGGGCGATGCCCCAGTGATCCGTCCTGCCCGGTGGCCAGACCCATTCCGACGGACCGCGCACCACATAATTGTCGTCAACCTGTAGGACTTCGGCGGTGTATTCGATGACGATCCCGACGGGATCGATGAAGTAGGCGAACACGTTGTCGCCCGGCCCGTGACGGCCAACGCCCCAGGCAATGGGAAATCCGGCGTCGATCATGCGGCCGGAGCCCCGCATCACCGCTTCCAGGTCCGGCATCAGGAAGGCGACGTGATTGAGTCCGTTCACGAGGCATCGGCGATGACAATCGCATGGTGGTCGTCGTTGCAGCGTACGAACGCCATGGCCTTGGTGCGATCGGTCAGGCGAAATCCAAGCGCCCGCTCGTGGAACGCAGCCAAGCCATCGACATCTCTAACGTTCAGATTGACATGCGCGAGTCGCGTCGGTCGATTCCCGGACGGAAGAGATGCCGCGTGGCGGATGTCCTGGTGAACAACGCGCAGCACGCCGCCGCCTGGCGCCCGAATGGCCATGACCGTTCCGCCATCGGGGCCCGAATTCTGAACGGGACCGGTGAGCAGCGTCGCCCCATGCTGCTGCGATGCCGCGGCGATCAGTTCGAATTCCGCATCGGAATGGAGCCGGAACGTGACAGCCCCAAGCGCAGGGCGATCGCCCTGCCGCAAGGCAACCACATGATGATCATCGCCGCTTGCCCGCAGATAGGTGATGCCCTCGTGACGGGTCACGAGATCAAGCCCCCAGACGGACGTATAGAAGTGCTCCGACCGATTGATGTCTGGTGTTTCGAGATCGACGCTGCGCAATGCCGTGACAGGAAAATGGGTCATTGCGGAGCGGGCTCCTCAAATCCGATGAAGCGGAAAGGCGACGTTGAAACTTAAAACCTATAGAAAATAGCACGGGCAACAGAAATCTATATATTTACTAGAATATATAAAAGCGAATCGTTAGGACCGAAGGAGATACGGCGTGGTCACAACATCAGCGCTTCGCTTGGCGTCGGTTGCGCCCTCCTCCACGCAAGCGAGCACGGTCTATGATCGGCTGAGGGAAGACCTGCTTTCCGGGAAGCTTGCGCCAGGCAGGAAGTTGCAGATGCGCTTCCTGACCGAGATGTATCAGACCAGCCAGACGCCTTTGCGCGAGGCGCTCAATCGCCTGACGGCCGATGGCCTGGTCGAATGCCGCGAGCAGCGGGGGTTTTACGTAGCCGACATCAGCCGGGCGAATTGATTGAATTGACCAAGACCCGATGCTGGGTCGAAGGCCTTGCCTTGCGGGAATCCTGGCGGCCTCAACGCCGCAATGGGAAGAGTTGCTTCTGCTCGCGGAGCATCGTCTTGGCAGAACTCCCCGCTCGCTCAGCACCGAACAGTTCGAAGACAATCCAGAGTGGGAAAGGCTGCATCGCGCCTTCCACCGAACGCTCATCGGAAATTGCGGCTCCCAATCATTGATCGCGTTTTGCGGACAACTCGCCGACCAACTCTACAGATATCGGCGCCTGTCGATCCAGAAGGCCTTCCCGTCCCGGCACGTGACCGACGAACACCAAGCGACCATGTCGGCCGTATTGAGTGGGGAGACGGACGATGCCGTGGCGTCACTCCCGGCGCATTACAAGCAAACGGCGAAAGTCATTCTGAGGGATCAGCGGATATTCCCGGAACTCAACGGCGAATTCACATAGCACCGCGGGTACTCCGGCAGCCCGCCGCATCGCTCGATGGCGAGCGGCTCAGCTCCGCGCCATCGCCTGCAGGCCCTTGAAGGTCAGGCGCTTGGGGTCCTTGACCCCGGCCAGATAAAGCCGGCGGATGAAGGCGACGGCCGGATCGCGGTCGCAGTCAATCAATGCAACCACGGCATCGACGGCGATTTGCCGATCAGCCAAAACGGCTGGTCGGCAGAGTCGAGTCCGATGCGATGGAGATAGGTTTTTTTTGACGCGCATCTCAAGGGTGCTATACCGCATTCCAGCTGCCCCGCCGGCGGCTTGAGAATGGCCTCGTCATGCGTCTAACAGCAATTTTGTCGCTTGTCGTATTAGCAGGCTGTTCCAGCACCGAGGTTGAATTGCCGGCTATCGTCGTACCGGAAATTGCGGCCCCCAGCCATCCGAGTGCGACGATCGGCGCTCAAAAGGCGGCCAACGAAGCGAAACTTGTGGGACCTGTGGATTTCTCCGCAGTCCGAATGGCCTACCCCCTGGGACCGGGACCATACTTTTTGTGCATCAGAGGAACCAACGCGCAGGCCGGGACCCGCCATTATGCCGTCTTTTTCAAGAACAACGATTACATTGCGCTGCGTTCGCCTGTGATGATTGATGAATGTGAAACGCAGGCCTATACCCCCTTGGGCAGCAGCCCGTTCCCCATCGACACGAACAAGCCAAAGTCCTGATAAAAGGGCAGATCTGCGCTCAATACCTAGGAGCCTGTCCCGGTAATGGACTTAGGATTAAGCGAAGTGAGTTCTGAGGCAGTTTTTTGGAGAGACGAGTTTCCCCTCAGCGTGCGGCTGCGAGTTTTGCGAGGTTGTGTGCGGTGCAGATCATCGCCCATTCGGCTTTGACCAGTCGATGCTGCGCAGGAGAAACTGGCGGAAGCCTCTTGCCTGCTTGATTTGGCCGAAGACGGGTTCGACGATCTGTTTTCGCAATCGGTACCGGCTTCGATAGCCTGCGCGCTTGAGCTTTGTGCTCATTCTGGCGATTAGCGTGCCGGCTTTGAGCTTCCTTTTTGCCGTGGCCGCCTTGGTGCCGTGCTTTTGTCGTCCGGTGGCGACGTAGCCCTCGATCCGGCGCCGAATGAGCGTGCGAAGATTGGCTTGCGAGCAATAGCCCGCATCGGCCGATGCTTCATCCGGGTTCTTCCCGAGATTGGCTTTGATGGCGTCGAGCAAGGGTGCGAACTGCGCCTGATCGCTCGGCGAGTTGGTCAGCGTGTGCGCCACGA